>NZ_JASCPO010000005.1:0-87026 GCF_029960145.1 Pseudomonas sp. PS01299
TCTCCAGGTGCTGACCACCCAGCAAGACCGCTACATCCGCCGCCTGCTTGCCAGTCACGGCCAGCTGGTGCATCACTTGTAACTGCACATACTCCGGCACGCCCTCTTTCCAGAGGCGCGCGCCGTTTATACCTGCAGTTTTACATTCAAGGATCTGTACATCGCCGGCGCCGATCACCTCGCGGTCGATGTTGGCCAGCATCCAGGGCAGTTTAGGATCAGGATGCTGCAACACAGCATTGATGCGTCGTACCCGGTGACCACTGCGCCTGGTGTAGTGAGCCGATTCCGCCGGTAGGATACAGGTTGGCCCCTATCAACCGTGGCGGACGAGTCGAAGAGTGCGAGCGACTGATTCGGACCGAGAAAATACCGGTCCAACTCCGGCACCGCTGAGCAACTGCCCTACTAACGGAACGAGCTCGAACAGATCAGGAGAACAACTCGATGGACCACACACTTTTCGAGCGCTACTCACCTGCCATCTGCAGGCTCGGCACGGCGGGCGCCAACAGTCCCGAGCTCGTGATTGAAAACACAGGCAGAGACATCCTCAGGTACATCCCTTTCGAACACCTCAACGCTGATGCCAAGTTGGTCATCGTGGGCATCACCCCAGGCCCTAACCAGCTGCGATTGGCGTACGGCGAAGTTCAACGACTAATGGCCGTTGGCATCCCGACTGCAAAGCTGCTTCATGATGTGAAAAAACTTGGTGCATTCGGTGGCAGCGCCATGCGCCCAAACTTGCTGCGCTATCTGCGGCACTTCAAGTTCGACAAGATCCTGCGCATTCCAGATGTAGAGTCCCTGTGGGAAGAAAACGCCGGCTTGTTCCACGGAACCTCGGTCATACCTCACGCGGCCTTTACAACAACGCCTGAGGGCGGCGAATCCATGTTTGCGGGCTCATTTGCCTACCTGATGGCTTCCCCTTTATTTCGAGGGTGCTTCATGGACTGCTTCGTCTCCACACTCCGCGAAATTAACCCAGACGCCCTGTATATCGGCCTGGGCGATTGTCCCGAAGACGCGTTGCAATGGTGCGTCGATAACGGGTATCTGCACGCCCGGCAGTTTCTGGGTTCTTTTTGCCATCCTTCAACCAGTGGCGG
The DNA here is from genome assembly GCF_029960145.1 of Pseudomonas sp. PS01299. Classification (NCBI taxonomy): domain Bacteria; kingdom Pseudomonadati; phylum Pseudomonadota; class Gammaproteobacteria; order Pseudomonadales; family Pseudomonadaceae; genus Pseudomonas; species Pseudomonas sp. PS01299. Next base: position 1,116 of record NZ_JASCPO010000005.1, read on the forward strand.
CAGCGCACCGAGTGTGTATATCAGAGATAAAATACTCAGTGACCTGAAGCCAACAGACCCTGTACGTCACAGAGTTGCGAAACTCGATCGGGCCTATGCGCGAATGGCTGACGCAACTGCGTTGCTTCTGGGCGGCGCTGCGCCAATGTCGGAACCGCCATGCGCCGTCCCTATACCAGACAGTATCCAAGCTGCCCTTGCCCCACCGCCTCCGGCCAAGCCAGCCCGCAAGACCGTAGCTGTCCTATGCGATGAATTCACCAAAAAGGTGATCAAGCAGATTGAACAGAGCGGATATGTGCTCGTCAGGGAGAGCAAATACCTCGCAGAGTTTTGCGCTGCCGGCCAGACGGTTTATTTATTGAAAGCAAGGACCCGCATCAACAACATCTGTCTGATGGTTCACCCCAATATCATCAGGGGGCACTTGGTAGTTCTGCTGACGGAAATCGCCGTCAGCACAGGCCATCGACACCACTCAAGCATGTCGAAGTTTCCATCGAAATTGCATAATGGCAAGCAACCCATAACTTATGGCTGGCTTGTGAGCATTGGCGGCCTGGCAGACGTCAGTGCTGTGGTGGAAGGCCTGCTTAAAATTAAACCGGCTACAAGCTGAATTGTCGTTGTCCAAATGAGCCGAAGTTTGCGCTCGGCAGACCTCAATCTGTTATGGAAGAACACAATGAGCGAACACATCTGCGCGCGTTTCCCTACCCCGAATTTCGACCGACTGCTGGAAACCTTGCGACTCAAAGGCGCGAAGGTATTCAAGACCGGTTCCAGTTCAACTATCTTCGAGACGGGTGACAGTTTGCTGAGGCTAACCCTGCAAGGCAGTGGCCATAACTTCCTGGCGCAACAATCGGCTGCGGGTAACCCAAACGTGGTCAGGGTACTGCACAACTATGGTGCGGTGGCGTTATCGGACACCTACGAGTCTGGTCCTGAGGTAGAGTTCTACTGGCTTGCGCAGGTCGAGCGCCTGGTTGATATTGAAGTGGGCAGCGAGCCTGTTATTGAGGCTTGGCTTGCGCGATTCGATGAAGAGGGGCAGCCTGGCTCGAGGGACTTACCCGTTGTTGCACAGCAATGTCGTGAACTGGCGCGCGCTCACAGGCAGTATGCTGGGTTGATGGAAACGCTGGCGCTGGCGGCGGAGTTTCGGGGGATTGAGTCGATGGACCTGCGGCTGAGTAACTGCATGCGACGGCCTTTGACCGGGGAGTTGGTTTGGACGGATCCGTTAGATGATTGTTTCTACGAACCAGACACCAATGTGGAAATTTCACTGGATGTACTCTTCGCGCTTCTCAAATGACGGGTGATCTAATCCATACACACGTTTTCGGGCCACTTCTTGCCAGACCTATGTGACCAGCTTTTTAATGAATTTTGGCTCTTCTCAGTGAACTTATGCTCAGCTCCATCTGGCACGCTGAATCTCCTCTGATTTTCTAGCTGCTGCGACAGGGAGCTTTGGGTCGTCATTAGCCGGTCGTGGCAGATTGAGATCGACCCAAATGGACGGTAGTTAGGGATTGGGCACCAAGCTTTGCGGGAGCGGGCTTGCACGCGATGGCATCATCCCAGTGGTTCGCAGTGTAATCCTGCTCATGCCGTAGATGCTGAACCGTCGCTCCTGGCTGTGGATACATCGGGCGACATCGCTGCAGGGTTATCACCCGTCGTTGCGCTTAATGGATAGCGCAGATAACGCTTGCTTCACCGTCACCCTAGTCGATGGTGAAAACCCTTTGATAATGGCATTGCAGTGCCGCCAGCATAGCAGCCTGATGAGCATCGGCCGCGACCTCTCCCCACGTTTCCTTCGAATAGATCAAGTCCATTTTCAGGGAGTCAGGCCGCTTCTCGTACGCCCGCTTGTTGAGGAATCGCTGGCGTTTTTCGTTGTAGGGCAGATTACCGTACTCCGAGTTGATACTGCGCGAGACAAGCGCAAGATTGCCAAAGCGGTCCAGCCAATCCCGCGAGACCGTGTTGGTATCGATCGCCTGTGGGGTCTGCGGCGAAATATGCTCCACCGAGTTCTTCGCGGTGAAACGGAAATTGCCCCAGAACTCATGATCACGTTGCTGTTCATACCAAAGCACGAAGTCCAGTTTATAGAACCAGTAATGCGCAAATCTGACGCCATGGTCCTCCGTCAGCACAGCGTCGAACTGCAGCGCCGAAGCGGTACGCCAGGGATCGTCCATGAACCGGCGGCTACGTACGACCAGCGAAGCATCCGTCACTTCTCCAAGCAGCTGGTTATCCAGATGGCATAGGAAGCCATAGTAACGCTCGATTTCACCGCCACCACCCCGCACGGTGTGCGCATGCTTGTGGATAAAATACAGGAAGGGGGTCAGCCAGTAATGGGTGGTGATTTCCTGCGAGTGATACAGCATGCTCTGCAGCAACGATAGGCCCTGGTGCACGGCATTGTCGCGACTGCGATTGATGTAACGCTTGTCTTCACTGGCGGAAATCGATGTGTGGCAGACCTGATGGATTTCGTCATCGCCCTGATCGACCCACTTGATCACATACTCGTCCCACAGCACACGCATGCGCCAGAGCAGATCAATGAACCCTTGCGCCCTTGCCACACGCTGCGCCGAATCCGCTGGCGTTAGCAAGTGGGCTTCAAACAGGGCGAGCAGCTGCCGATCCAGCACACGCGGCAGATCTGCCTGCCCTTGCTCCTTCAGCCAGATACGCAACACATGCAGCAAGAAGAGTGGAAAGCCGATGATGCTCCGCGCCCAGGGGGCTTCTCCGTCATCCCCGGTGATGGCTGCCGGAGCCGCACCGATATCGGTAACAGAGCAGTCAACGATGGCTTGCAAGGTCAGGCGGTCGTAGCCATCCGTTTGCGCGGAGTTGGTCTTTCGATCGAGCAACCCGTGTACGGCGCCTGCATGGAGCAGTTGCCCCTTGTTATAGAGATCCCCCAGTCGGTGCGCCTCCAGCTGGGTTTCCAGACACAGATTGCGCTCGACAAAGCCACTCATGTCGGCACAGGCATTCCACAGTGCCGCGAAACGGAAACGGCTTTCCGCGGGGATGTCCTGCAGCAACCTAGCCTTGAGGATCTCGTGGTGCTGTAGCTGGATACCACGGTTGTTGATGACTTCGAACAGCTTGTTCAGGTCCATGCCCTCAGGCACTTGCGTGAGCACCAGCGATACATTGCGATACACAAAGTTGGCCAGCGCCTTGAGATATTCATCATCAACAGGCCCGCCGTCCGCACGCTTGTAGGTCTGCGCGAAGGAGGCCATCAATTGCTGAGCCTCTCTCATGCTCTGAGTGTCGATGATTTCGCTGCTCGTCGCTTTCCCCCCCGGCATCATGCTGGCAAGGAAGTCGTTCACCTGCTCCCGGATTGAGAAGTGCAGACGCGGAATCGTCCCTTCCTTCAGCACAACCCTACTGAAGTCCTCCATCACCTGGCTCCATACCGGCACCGTGCTGAGCATCCACAACGTGGTGAAACGCTGCTGGCCGTCGATCAGGTCGAAGCGGCGCATGCCCTGATTGCGATCTTCATCGGTGGTTTTTTCCACCAACAGCGTGCCGCCCAGGAAGAACTGCGTGTCGCCTCGATCGAAAGCATTGGCGATGTCTGTCAGCAGTGTTTTGATCTGCTCATCACCCCACACATACAGGCGCTGGTAGATCGGCACATTGAAACACCACGCAGCGTCTTTCCTGTTGGCCAGCTGTTGCAGAGTGCAGAGGCTGGAATCAATGCTCATGGCGACCTCCATGGGAGGCTTTAAGAAACACCTCAAGCCATTGCGATTTGTCCGCAAGGTTGCGGCATTCAGGATCCGCCTGCACCTTGTAGAACTCCAGAACAGCCCGTTTGTATCGACCTTGCACACCATTCCCCACTTCAATCGTTTCATCGGCATACAACGATGCCACGGCGTGTTGGCGCTTTTGAAGAAAGTCCAGCACCTGTTTAGGATGGTAGCTTTGTGCGATCACATCCAGCAGGTTTAGCTCGGCCAACCTGAAGAAGTTGGCGGCGGTTTCCTGCTTGACCTGTTTTTTCTCCAGGCGAATTGCGCCCAGCAGAAACTCCAGGCGTAAGGCAAACGCGGTCAGTTGCTCGACTTCGAACTGATCCATGTACACCAGGCTGCAGAGCATGAAAATTTCGCGCAGATACTCCTGGTTGTTGCACAGCAGCTGTCGATATATCGCGCGGAAAAAACTCACCTGCGCGCACGGCGCAGGATCGTTCATCAGCCTTTGCAGCAGGGCGGCATACTTGTCTGCGTAGAGAAAGAAGCCCACGCCCTCATGAATGGGCTGGCGCAGTGCCATCGGCAAGTTCGCGGGGTTGTGGCTGATGCGCAGTTGACTGCCGTGCAGTACGTGCTCTCCGTCGCCCGTCAGCGTCAACGCAGTTGCCAGCCGATTGTGTCGGGTGGCGTAGAGCGGCACGCTGTCGACGCTGCTGCGGCTGTCCGCAACGTGGTTCCATGTGTCGCACTGGAACTCGGTCAGCAGCGTCTCGTGTCTGCCGGCTGGAGTTTGCGCACCGCGCCAACGCCGCGCACGCCAGAGAAAACGATTGAACAGGTTGGGGGCAAAATCCTGGCCGGGCGACAGTATCGCAGGTTGACGTTGCAGCGCCTCCCAGCGCTCGGCGCAGTGCTGCTGCAGGGCTGTCTTCAGATCGCCCTTAGCGTCTGCGTGATCGATCGCACGCAGGTGATAGGCCTTGAGCAGGTCGGTGGCCCGCAGAGGCACGCCGCGATTGTTCTGGGTATCGAAAAAGGTGAAAGCAAGGTCGCTGCTGTCCACCTCGATCACCGTCAGACGAAGCTTTCCGATGATCTCCGGTGCAATCGGCTCTTGCTGCTTCAACGCCTGAATCCCTTCACGGATATGTCGTGCGGACTGCCCCGAATAGCTGAGCACCTGGCCCGCTGGCAGTGCACCGGTCGCGCGGTGATACAGCAGCGACAACGCCGTGATGCGCTGCTGACCATCGATGATGAACCTTCTCGATTGGTGCACATCGCGATGCAGCAATACCGCGCCAATGTAGTAAGGCAAGGTTTTGTCCGGCTGGCCTGCGAACTCTGCGAGATCACTGGTCAGTTGCAACAGCTTGTCCGGGCCCCACACGAAGCCGCGCTGATAACTGTCCAGTGCCAATGGCCAACCTACCTTTAGCAGATCGTCGAATGCCAGGGTGCTGACCCGGACAGGAGATTCATGCGTCATTTATCGGCTCCCCTGCTCAGCTCTCTTCCCAGCGTTTGCGCAACGTCCTGATCCGGGCATCCCCCCGCAGCGCACGCCGATCCGGTCCACAGAGCGCGACCGAACCTTCCGGTAGACCAAAGACTTCCTCGATGGCTGCCCGAATGCTGCTGACCTTCGCATCCGAACGTGCGGCCCGATAGCGCGCCGCCCTTCGCTCGGCAGTGGCCACGGCCTGGTCTGCACCCTGCTCATCCTCGGCATCTGGTTCCTCGACATCCCAGTCCTCGTCCTCTTCATCCCCCTCTATAAGTTCCGGATCATCATCGGCCTCTTCGGCCTCTTCGGCCTCAGCGGTCAGGTCAGCCAGGCTCTGACCATTGGAATACCAAGTGCAGGCGTCCTCCTGCTCCCATACCAGCCCATCCTCGACATGAAATGTGCGCAGGGCTATGGAGGACGAAACGTAATCGCTGAACCGCGACTTCACCGCTGGCAACCGCTCGAAGCCAGCGCCCAAGGCCAGTAGAACCTTATTAGGGCCGGCAACCAACAGGAATTCAGACCAGCTCTGCTCACGGAAATTGACGCTGGCAGAAGCGTACATGTAAAGGGTTGCGCGAAGTGATGCGTCCTGTTCGGCCAACTGGGTCAGTACCTGCATCACAGTGCGGTAGATACTAAAGCCCGCATTTTCGACGGAGTGCGAGTCGACCTCGACAGTGGGCAATGGCGACCCTTTGTTGACGAACGAGAGCTCCGATACCGATTTCTTGATCATTGCATTCTTTCCTTGAACAGTTCGTGGGCGGGAACGGGCGCAGTTTGCGCCCAAAGTCCCCGCTTTTTCGCAGTCCCTCTGATCGAGGACGAAGATGTCATGCTCGACAGTGGCAAGTTAGGGGATGAGGATGAACAGCCAGCGGAATCACTTCGTTTGTGATCGCGTGATTGGAAAGTCCCACGACCTAAGAAACAACCGGATAACAAGCATCACCCCATAGCGTTTCCGGGTTATCCAGCATCAGCAAAATAATCACCGGCACCAACTTGCCGAGAAGGTTTGAGCAGTCGCGCAGCTGATCCCGGTTCACACTGCTGTTCCAGGTTGCGCCCCCATGCATGACCTGGTTTCGCAATGTATAAATTCGATTGAACAGAACGCCGAGCACTGCTGGGGTATTGCGGTTGGCCAACGCTTGCTGCGCTGCTCGCCGACCGCTGGCAAAGCGCTCGGTCCACTGTTGCTCGCTGATCTTGCCGTTCTGGTAATCCCAGAAGCTCTGGAACACGTAGGGGTTGTCCAGCAACGCGCGAATGCTGCCGGAGAACGCGGACCAGACCAGATTCTCGATCAGGTTGGCCGTGTCGAGCGCGCAGAGTTTGTCCAGGAACGCCTTGAACGTGGATTGCTCGGAAAGGCGGTACTGCTCGTCAATATCGGTGGCGTAGGCCGAGTTGAAGGCGATCCACAGGAAGATAAAACGCCCATCGACATCGTCAGCTTGCTCGGCACGATTGAGCCAACTCAGCGCCCGATGAACACGCAAGGTGAGGTTGGGATGATGACTTTCACGTTCCTGTCGATGACGGGTCTTGAGTGCTTGATGGTCCATGGGGTGCCGATCCTTGAGGTCATGGGCAGTACGTCAACAGATTGGGAGCGTCTGAAAACTTTACATATTTTTGATTAAACCCAGGCATGGGTAGAGAAGTTTCAATCGAGGGCCTGAGAACCTGCTCCATTTGTTTACCTGTACGGACAAACAACATGGACGGGGGCTGTGGTTTTGCTTAGGGTATGGCCATTCGATATTACCTGCAAGGTGGTCTGCATGAAGCGCGAACAGTTCCTGGCGCAACCTGAAGTTGAGTCCTTCATCGCATGGCTCGCAACGAACTTGCCGACGTTGACGTTCAAGCTGCGCTTCAAGGCGAGCAAATTTGTGCCGGGCGGTTTAACCGCTGATGTCCAGGGTTTCGAGCAGATTCTTGAGCAATACCGCTGGAAAGCAAGCTGGCAAGATACCCATCAAAATTCGGTGGATTCACAAACCTGGGCTGAAACTCAACGCTCTCTCGGACAACTTCGCGAGTGGCTGACGAGTGCGGTCAACCGGGGGGACGAACAACAAGCGCTTCAGGCGTGTTTGCAGATTCTTCGTTGGGGTGGTGTCCGGGGAGCCATTCCATTTTTGCACCGGCTGGCCGAAAAGGGCGAGCTGTCGAGCTATCTGCGGGAAATGGCCGGGCTCATGTCGCTCGACGGCGACAATGATCTGAATGATCTCGACGCGATAAGTGTCGAGCGTTTCGATGCTGGCCTGACCAAGATTCACGCCTTGCTTGATCCGTCGGGGTCACCCATCTATGACAGTCGCGTCGGCGCAGCGACAGGCATGCTGTATTCATTGTTTCGCCAGCAATGGACGGGGAGCGGCAAACCTCTGCTGGCGTTCCCGTCCGGAGCCGCTCGTGGCAACCAGATCCGAAACCCGGGAGCATTCTTGAACGGCTTGGCGGCGCCGCAATTTTCGGCGATTGATTATGCCGAATGGGCACGTTGGCAGGTGCGGTTGGGCTGGATTATCCGCGCCCTGCTCGAACGTACTGGCTGGTTTGCCGAACAAGGGGCGCTGCCCGCGCGATGCCACGCCTTCGAGGCCAGCCTGTTTATGCTCGGCTATGACCTGCGGTGCTTCGATGTGACGCTGGCGACTGATCCGAAGGCCGCAGTGCCAGCGAGTGATCCGCAGAAAAGTGAACGTGAAAGCACTGGATGGGTGCCAACCGGGCATCCCTTCAGTCAGGTCCTAAAGGATTATCTGGCCTTCCGCCACAGCGGTTCGCTCGACAACAAAGCGTCCTTCATTGCCTGGCTGTTGGCCAACCCGCGCAACGAGAACCCGCTCACGCGTGCCACAGCGCAGGGCTACTGTTTCGCGTTTTCCATCGATGAATTCGACCTGTTTGGCCGGTCGCTCGAAGAACTCGAACGTATCGTCGTCGGTGGCAAGGATGGGTTGTGCGCTGCATTGGTGAGCGAGACATTGGAACCGTTCACCCTGGGTGATGAACGGGCAAGCGTCTGTTTGGTGGATGTGTTGATCACGGGCAATGCGTATCTGCGGGCGACGACTGAAAAGGCACGCATCGGCTACCTCTTGAGCGCCGGATATGCAGGTACCGAGAACTCTGCCAAGACGCTGTTGGCATTGGGGCGCAACGTGGGCAAGCACTTCGGGCTGCTCGATGCAGAACATTTGCCGACGACGTTGTTCGAGCAGTTTTTCGGCGGATGCTCGCTCGACGCCTGACTCACACACGACATTAAATCAGCGTGAAGCGTTCCTGGACGCTTCACCGTACTGGAAGCGACCATGCAAAGCCGAAACGGAATTCAGTTCTACTCTGCCTCAGATATCTGCGGTTTTCTTGAGTGCCAGCACCTCACGGCGCTGGACCTTCAGAACCTTGTAAGCCCTATGGAAAAAGCGGCGACAAGCGAGCAGAACCGTTTGATCCAGGACAAAGGTCTGGCCCATGAAGCGGCCTTTTTCGAACGGCTGAAAAACCAATACGCCAACGTTGTCGACATTGCCGAGGGCAATCCGAGTTTCGCGCGTCGGGTGGAACTGACCATCCAGGCCATGAAGGCCGGTGTCGATATCATCTTCCAGGCGTCGCTTCAGGAAGGCGCCTTTATTGGCCATGCCGACTTCCTGCGCAAAGTGCCGCGGGCGTCGGCGCTGGGCGACCACAGCTATGAGGTGATCGACACCAAACTGGCGAAAACGGCCAAGGCCAAGTTCCTTGTACAGGTTGCGCTTTATTCACGAATGCTGATCTCGATCCAGGGCGTACAGCCACAGTTCATGTACGTCGTACTCGGTGATGCTGCGCGCACCGAGCAGGCATTTCGGGTCGCTGACTACGCCGATTATCTGGAGCATGTGCTACAGCGTTTTGAGGCGTTCGTGAACAGTGCCGAGCGCCTCGTTACCTACCCGGAGCCATGCAGCCATTGCGGGTTCTGTGCGTGGCGTGATCGCTGTGACGAACAGCGGTTGCGAGACGACCACCTCTCGGCAGTGGCCGGCATCAGCCGTTCGCAAACCCGGAAATTGCAGAGTGCTGGCGTGACCACGTTGCGCCAGTTGGCGGACAGTACCGACGACCTGCGCATCCCGAAATTGCAGACGGAGTCGCTAAGCAAGTTACGGCATCAGGCTCGGTTGCAATTCCAGGGGCGTTCCAGTGATGTCCCGTTGTTCGAGCTTCTGCCTGTCTTGGGTGAACGGCGTGGTTTCTACCGGATGTCTAAGGCGGTTGAGGGCGACCTGTTCTTCGACATGGAGGGCAATCCGCTGGAAGAGGGTGGCCTGGAATACCTCTTCGGCCTTTACATCGACGAGGGTGGCAAACAAACCTTCAAACCCTTTTGGGCGCACACCCGGGATGAAGAAAAGATCGCCTTCGAGCAGTTTATCGACTGGGTCATCGGCCATCTCAAGCGCTATCCCGACGCGCATATTTACCACTATGCCAGCTACGAAGAGACGGCCATCAAGCGCCTGATGAGCCAGCACGGAACGCGCGAAGCGCAAGTGGACTGGTTGCTGCGCAACGGCAAGTTGATCGATTTGTACAAGGTCGTGCGCGAAGCGATCCGGGTGTCAGAGCCCAGCTACTCGATCAAGAATATCGAGCATTTTTACATGGGCCAGCGCGCCGGCGACGTGACCAATGCTGGCGCGAGCATCGTGTTTTATGAGCGATGGAAAGAGACCGGCGAGTCGGCATTGCTTGAGCAAATCGAGCGTTATAACGAAGACGACGTGCTATCCACCTATCTTCTGCGTAACTGGCTGCTGGAAATCAAGCCGTCAAATGCAGGCGTTTTTCTCGGGACTGAAGCCGAAAGCGACAAGTCAGTCATGGAGCAAAAGGAAATCGAAATTCTTCTGGAGAATTATCGCGTTCGTTTGCTGGGTGGTCTGCGAACCGACGACGAGGTCATGAGTAACGAGGATCAGGTCACGTTGCTCACCTTCCAGTTACTCGACTTCCACCGCCGCGCAGATAAGCCGACGTGGTGGCAGCTGTTCAGCCGTCAGGACATGACAACCGAGGAACTGCTGGAAGATATCGAGAGTCTGGCCGGTTTGCAGCGCACAAACACACCGCCTGAACCAAACAAAAAATCGTTTTTGTATGAGTACAGCTTCGACCCTCAAGAAACCAAAATGCGTACCGGTTCTCAGGGTGTCATCACCGAGTCCCTGGCCAGCGTACAGCTGGTTAATCTGGACCATGACAACGGTCTGGCGACATTCAAGGCTACCGAGAGAAATGCACCGCCTGATGACTTCGACATGATTCCCGGGAGACCGATCCCGTCTACTTCGCTGCGCAAGGCGTTGTTCCGCTATGCCGACAGCCTCTTGGCCGGAGAACAGCGCTTCCAGGCGATTGCGGACTTTCTGCATCGACGCGCTCCGCGGGTGAAGGGCGTCGAGCCTGGTGCGCCACTGCTTGATCCAGGCTTGCCGACGATTGATGCCATCAAGGAGGTGGTACGCAATCTTGAGAACAGTGTGCTGTTTCTTCAGGGGCCGCCAGGTGCAGGCAAGACCTTCACTGGCTCGCACCTCATAGTTGACTTGCTCAAGGCGGGCAAGCGCATCGGCGTAACTTCCAACTCGCACCACGCCATCAATAACCTGCTGGCGGCGGTTGAATCTCGTGCGCAGGATGAGGGATTCACTTTCACGGGATTGAAAAAGTCCTCGGATGGCGAAGGCACGGAGTTCACCGGCCGCTGCATCCGTTCCATCGAGGAGAAAAAGGAGTTCCTCAATGCCTGGGGGCCGAACATTGACTTGACCGCCGGCACCGCCTGGCTATTCGCCGATGACACCTTCACCGAACAACTGGATTATCTGTTCATCGACGAGGCTGGTCAGGTGAGTGTGGCTAATCTGGTCACGATGGGCCTGGCTGCGCGAAACATCGTCCTGATGGGCGACCAGATGCAATTGTCGCAGCCAGTGCAAGGCGTGCATCCGGGCCGCTCCGGCGATTCCATACTCGACTATCTGCTGGATGGCACGCCCACCATCGCGCCTGATCGTGGGGTGTTCCTGGCGCAAACCTGGCGGATGCACCCCAACGTTTGCTCGTTCATTTCCCAAGCCGTGTACGAAGGGCAACTTTCTTCGGCGCCAGGCACAGAGCGACGGGTATTGTTACTCGATGGCCAGCGACCTGAGGTGCCGAACAGCGGGCTGATGTTTTGCCCTGTGAAGCACGATGGCAACAGCCAGAGTTCGGATGAAGAAGCGGCACAAGTCAAAGCGCTTTACGCATACTTCTTGCGGCAGCGTTATGTGGATAACAAGGGCGTCGAGCACGCGATGTGCATCGAAAACATCCTGGTAGTAGCACCCTATAACCTGCAAGTGCAGTTGCTGAAACAGGTGCTGCCAGCGGGCGCTCGTGTCGGCAGTGTAGATAAGTTTCAGGGGCAGGAAGCGGAGATTGTCATCGTATCGATGGCGACCTCGAATGAAGACTATTTGCCCAGAGACATTGGCTTCCTGTATTCGAAAAATCGCTTGAATGTGGCCGTCAGCCGGGCGAAATCGCTGGCCTGTATCGTCGCCAGCCCCGATCTGACTGCCATACGCTGCCTGACTCCGCACGACATGAGCCTGGTCAACGGTTTGTGCATGGCTGTCAGGTACGGGACGGCTGCCAATGCTCTCGCCCGGTGTGAGTAGCGCCATCAAGGGTTTTGTCATCTAGCCGCAACAGGGAAGACAGTAATGCCATACACGCCCGCTTTGCTTCCTCTGCTGCAGAAGGCTTTGGCCTCGACGAGCTTTTGCGTTGACGACATGGAGGGGCTCGGCTTGGGGGACTGGCACGCTTCAGTGCTACTCGACAATACGCAGTATCTGTCGTCGTTTGATCCGCTGGCGTTCAATGACCGGAATCTTGTGGGGGACACCCCACTGGACATCGCCTATCGGCTGAACCGAATCGCCCTGATCGAGAAGCTGGAGGCACTCGGTGCCTTGGGGGACAAGCAACTGCGGGACTGGAAAGGCCTCGGCAGCTTCATGCCGCACGATAAATACATGCATCTTCCCGCCAGGCAGGGAAAAATAAAAACTCTTGAAACGCGTTTCCGGCTAGGCGGGAGTCTCAACCATCGTGATGTGGGAGGAAATACGCCTATCCATTGGCTAGCAATAAACGGCCACTTCAAGGCCGTCAAGTACTTCACTGACAACTACAATATATTCGAACTTGATATGAACGCGAAGAACAATGAGGGCAATACCGCTCGAAATCTGGCCATCCTCTATGGCCATCACGACATCGCTGAGCAGCTGCTGATCCGGGAGATCAACAGCTGCATCAGCGCTGCGCGTATCTGGCACGAGATATCGGCCGGGTGGACATGGATGTTGCCGAGTCGAAACGCCTGACAGACAGCGATCGACTCGGGGCAACACGCCTTCGCCCAAAGGATTGAGGATCAGTCATGCATGAGCCAGGGGCGCAGCTCCTTAAGGTTGGTTGCCACGATTTGCTGTGCCTCGGGGTTAGTGGCCTGGCTTCTGGGGTCGATCTGATAGCGCTGCAATACATACTTCACCAGCGCTCTGCGACTGGGCACCACTAGCTGGCCATCAATCATGCCGAAGTCGGTTTCGATGATTGACTTCTGCGCCGCGTTCAATCGCCCATCGGCTGCAAAGATGACCGGTATCTCGGTGTTCCAGTCTTCATCCAGCTCACGAGTGTTTGGCGATTCGTCGAGCAGATCCGGCTGGCCCCGTAGACGGCTGAGCACAAAGTCGCGGTACTGGCCATTCTTCTCGCAGTAAGCCCGAACATGCCAACGCATACCGGTGTAGACCAGCGTGTGAGGGGCTATGAGGCGAATCTCCACGTTCGGAGTATTGAGCGACACGTACTCGGTTTCCAGGCGCAGGCCGTCGCGACAGGCCTTGAGCAATGGGCGCAGGACTTCCGGCCGAATTGGACGATCCGGGACTTCCAGCACCTTGGTGTGGGCGTAGGCTAGGGCGAGTCCATCGATGTGCGGGGCGCGTTCGTTGTTCTGATAGAGCAGGTGCAAATAGGCGCTGGCGCTGTTGTCGATGAACAGCGGCGTGAACGTCTTGCTGGGCACGTAACCTTTTATTTTTTTGTCATATGTAAGATTTTTAGGCGCATGTTCTGTGATGTAGGTGTTGATGTCCTTGGACGCCTGCTGACGGCTGATGCCGAAACTCTGCATCAAGTGTCCCGTGGTCAACCGGCCCTCCCACCAGGCAACGGTCTCAATCAAACGATAGCGAAGTGCCAGATCCCAGCGGACCTGTTCGATGGACTGCTTCCGTTTCATACCCTCTCCATGTGCGCGAATACTTTACCTGTATAAGTCTACATTCTAGACCTGTCGTTTAACACTACATATCGTGTGTCTGTCTTCAAAATGAATTGAAGTCACGAAAGGAAGTGGACATGAGTATGTCGGAAGCGGTTTCGACGGGTGCATTGCTGATGATGGGAGCAATCCTGCTGGTGTTACTGCATCAGTGTTTGAGATTGCGTGAGCTCTGGCAGATGGCTATGGGCTGCCAAAAAAATGTGCGTTGGGCGCGGATCTGGGAAATGGAAAACCGCGAACTGCGTTCGGCGTTGCGAGCCGAGAAAGAGCACGTCCAGCAGTTGCAAAGAAAGCTGGTGATTCTGCAGGAATTGATCCCTGCAGAGGGATGAGGGAAGGACATGAACAGACTTGAACGGATCAAGGGTTGCCTGCTCGGCGGCGCCGTCGGTGATGCGCTAGGCGCCCCAGTGGAGTTTCTCGAGTGGTCTGCAATTGAAGCTAAGTTCGGTCCACAAGGTATCGTTGATTTTGCCCCTGCTTTCGGTACCACCGGCGCCATCACCGACGACACGCAGATGATGCTTTTCACCGCAGAAGGCTTGCTGCGGGCTTATGTGTGCGGCAGCTCACGAGGGACTTGCCACGTCCCCAGTATTATTCACCATTCGTTGCTTCGCTGGCTGATAACCCAGGACTACCCTACGGCGATGCCGATCGGCGTGGACGGCTGGCTGATCAAGCAATCGGAGCTCTGGTCTCGGCGTGCCCCTGGCACTACTTGCCTAGGTGCACTCAAGGCCAGTCCGCGGCTGGGCGCAGTTGCCGAGAACAACAGCAAAGGCTGTGGCGCCTTGATGCGCGCTGCGCCCTGCGCCTTCTTTGCAAACGCCTTTGACTACGCTGTCCAGTCAGGGCGCCTGACTCACGGACACCCTACGGGCTACCTGGCGGCCGGGTTGTTTGCCGATATTCTCCAGCGCATTGTCGATCGGCAAGACAGCCTGGAACACGCAGTCACTCAGAGCCTGGCCCAATATGGACAAGTGCCCGGTATGGAAGAAATACGGAGCCTCATTGAGCGCGTACTTTTCTTCTTTTACGAGGGCTACCAGCCCACTCCGCAACGAATAGGCGAGCTCGGTGGCGGATGGGTCGCCGAAGAAACGCTGGCTATCGGATTGTGGTGTGCCCTGGCAGCGCCTTCGTTCGAAGAAGGCGTAATCACGGCGGTGAATCACAGTGGCGATAGCGACAGTACCGGGCTCATCGCCGGGCACTTGTTGGGTGTTCAGTATGGTGCTGCAGCGATTCCTGCTCGGTGGTTCGAACAATTGGAGCTGCGCGAAGTGATTGTGCAAGTCGCCGAGGACATGGAGCGCATTCCGCGTGAGTACTGTGGATTTGGTGGAGTGTTCGATCAGCAGATCGAGTTGGCGTATCCCGGTAGTTGAGAGCGCTGATGGAGACGACTATGGATAAATTTTCAGGAGAGCTGCGATGCCTATAAGGCCCAGGCCATTTACGTTTGTGTGTGGTGAATGTGGTTGGAAGAAAACGATGGCACCCCAGAGTGATGCGCTGGGACCGGGGGAGTGGTTCAAGCAGTGCCCGAAATGCGGGAGCGAATCGTTGAAGATGCGCGATGCGGGGTGGGTTGAGCGGACGTTAGCAGAGTTGCTTCTGCGTCTCTAAGTGCATGTCCTGTGATATTTGGGTGGGGTCGCATGGCAAAAGGCCATTCGTTAGCGAGACCATAGGCACTTTGCCGGGTATCATTTCTTTTTTTTGTCACCCTTGCTGATCCCCAAAGGACACTCTGCCATGAGCCAATCAGACGGATTTTCTATGTCGAACGTTTCCGAGCCGATGCTTAACGATGAAAAAGAGCACGAGCGCCAAGCAGATCTGCTGAGCCAAGTCGCATTCGCTGACTCTGGTAGTGCGCCCAAGGCTGTAGAGGTCATTTGGAGCTTCATTCGTTCCTACGACCAGCATCGCCACGAGGTGCCCCTGGATCAGTGGCTCACGCATGAATTCAACAAGTATCCGCATCTCTGGGAAAACAACGCCGAAGTCGAAAGTGTCGCGCGCACGCTCATCGAGTCGATCACGCGTACCAATCAGCATAAAGAGTCGTTGCAACGACATCTCGACAAGGGGAAAAGCACGGCTAACTGGCTGGCCAAGGAGCTGGAGCAGGACGCTCAGGACAATCCCGACCTGAATCTGGGCGAGTACGCCGGGCATGTGCAGGACATGCTGGAGTCGGCCAACGTATCGCTGATGCAGACACTCAAGCCGGATGTTCGTCACACTACGGTACCAGCCGGCGTCGCCATTGGCGGTACGACAGTCACTACGGAAAAACAACCGACTATTTGGGACGAAAACTCCCGTTTGGCCATTGCCAAGGACATCAACAATCAGGCGTTGCTAAATGCGGCGCTGAATGCTTCCTGCCATGGTGCCCGCATCCTCGGGCAGCGCACCTGGAACTGGATGCGTGGCCATGAAAACCCACCTGTCAGTGTGGCCCTGCAGGAATTTTTCGATAGTACGCTGAAGTCCACCCGGCATATCGGTGCGCAGGTTGCCGTTTCCGGTGGCGTGGTGATTGCTGCCAAAAGCGGTTGGCTGAGTTTTTTTCGCGATACGCCAACCGAGGTGATCGCGACTACTACCTATACCGGCCTGGAGCGTTCCAAGGCGTTGTATAAGCTGGGGCAGGGCGACATCCTCGCCGATACCGCAATTAATGCCATCGAGCAGACAACCATGGTGGCCGCTCGCTCGCTGGCGCAAGTAGTCGAACAAAAAGGCACCCAACTTGGCGACAAATGGGGAGCTGCGTTAGGTTCCGTTTTTGGTCCTGGAGGTACGGCTGTGGGTGGTCTTGTTGGCGGCATTGCCGGTCGTTTAGCGGGGAAGGCGGTGGGCACGCTTATTGAAAAGGGTGGCAGGAAGATTGTCGAGGTTGCCAGCAAGGTTGTTCGGAAAGTGACGGCAACCATTAAAGAGGTTGGCTCGGCCGTAGTAGATGTTTTCAAAGGCGCGTTTAACTCGATTTTTGGCTAAGGCTCTTTCATGAAAAGCAAAAAGAATTTCGAAATCAAGCTGGAAGAGCATTTCCTGGCTGGCGCTCCCGCCATCTATATCCAGTCCGCTGAAGAGGCCCGTGTCGATCAATTGCTGATCCGACTTCAGGATAAGCTCGGGCTCAAGCGTATCCATGAGTGGAACCTGGGGCATGGTTGGGTCGACTTCGACAACAAGCGACCACTGAGCAATCTCGAGTCCGGCAAAACCGAGCTGGAACATGCGCTGTTAGCACTGTTGGACGCGGACCTGGAGCAGTCACTGATCTTGATCAAGGGCGCCCGACTCGCCTTGGAACACAACACGCTCGCTATTGCACGCCTTAAGCAGTTGCTGAACCTGATCGAACGTCATCACGCCGGCGAATGCTCGGTCATTCTGGTCTCGGAGGCGGTCTGTATCCCTGCCCCGATCGAGGCTCAAGTCTCCTTGCTCACCCTACCGCTACCGGATCGCGAGGAAATCAAGGCCTTGCTGGCGCAGGCAGCAGCCAGCGGACAATTGACCATACCGGAAAATCTGAATGATCAGGTGGTTTCAGGACTGAGTGGACTGACCGTTAGCGAAATCGCTCAGCTATTAAGGATGATGGGGCGGCAAGCCGCGACAATGGATGCTTGTGCATTGAAGACGATTCTCCACGAAAAGGAACAGATTATCGCCAAGAGCGGTGTGCTGGAGATGGTCCCCAGCCTCGTGGAGTTGGACGATATCGGTGGACTGGAGAACCTGAAACATTGGCTGGAGCAGCGCTCCACCATTATCCGTCGGCTGGACGAGGCCACTAAACGGGGAGTCAAAGCGCCCAAAGGGGTGCTTATTGCCGGCATGCCCGGTTGCGGTAAGTCGCTGACAGCCAAGGTCGCCGCTAGCCTATTCCAGTTGCCCCTATTGCGTTTGGATATCGGCTCATTGCTCGGTAAGTATGTCGGCGAAAGCGAGCACAATATGCGCCGTGCACTGAGTATGGCGGAGACCGTTAGCCCCTGCATTCTCTGGGTTGATGAGCTGGAAAAGGCTTTCGTTGGCATGGGGGGCGGTAATGCTTCGGAAGTGACGGCGCGCCTGCTGGGCTATTTCCTGACTTGGATGCAGGAAAAGACCGGTGCGGTTTTTGTCATAGCCACTGCCAACGATATCAGCGCACTGCCGCCGGAGCTGCTGCGCAAGGGTCGTTTCGACGAGATCTTCTATGTTGGATTTCCTAACGCCGTGGAGCGGGAAAAAATCCTGAGTATTCACCTGGGCAAGTCGCACCAGACGGTTGCTGAACTGGAGATGTTTAAGCTCGTAAAGCTGTGTCGTGATTACTGCGGTGCTGACATCGAGAATGCGGTCAATGAAGCCTTGGCTAATGCCTTCATTAACGGCAGCGCATTGACTCAGAAACTGCTGGAAGACGCGATCCAGTCCACCATCCCGCTACGCGAAACCCTGCGCGATCAGGTCGGCAAGTACGAAGAGTTGTTCGAAAAACTCAAGTTGCGCCCGGCATCTGAGTATCAGGGGCTCAGTGTGGCACAGATGATCAAGATGGCTGCCGACCCTAACCATGTGAAACGTGAGGAAGTCGCGAGTAACCCGGATTGTCCGGACGATCAGCTAGAGAAGCTGGCAATGGATTCGCAGCGCACAGTGATCAAGGCCGTTTACGAAAACCCTCGTTGTCCGGAGCGCTTGCTGTCGATCCGCATCAATATTCTCCAGAGCAACCCACAGTACGATCTGGAGCTACTCGAGCTGGCCTGCCTGAACGGCAATGCACCGGAAGATCTGCTGATTCGCCAGATCAATGACGGTACTCTTGCCAAAGAGCTTCGCGCCAAGCTGGCAAGCCTGGCGAAAGGGACAACTCTTCAGCAGAAGCTGGCAGCCGATAGCGATGCGCTTGTTCGTCAGGGTTTGGCAAGTAATAGGGCGCTTCCCGAACAAGTTCTGGAGAAGTTTGTGTTGGATGACGATGCTGACGTAAGGAGGGCGGTGGGCGGCAACTTGATTCTGCCTGAATCCCTGCAGTTTAAGCTGGCGGTGGATCACAACATTTCGGTTGTCGCTGCCCTGGTTTCTAATCCATCGCTTGGAGCCAATGTAAAACTTCAACTCCTTGAGAAGGGCGCAAGCAAGATCAAGCAGGCATTTGCCAGACGTCCAGAGTTGACGGTGGCAGAACAGCAAATGTTGCTGAAAAATGCCGACAATCCCTTAAAGCTTGTCCTTGCCGCGCACCCGAAACTTGCCGAAGCAATTCAAGTCCAGTTAGCTAGTGACTCCAGCTACAAGGTGCGGATCAACCTTGCCAAAAACTTACAGGTTACCAGCGAGGTTCAAGAAACTTTGGCTAGCGATACCAACGCTGATGTGAAGATCGCTTTGCTCGGAAATCCAGCTCTATGCCTAAGCGAGGAAGCCAAGCTGAAACTGGCAAAATTCAAGATAGAAAACAACTCGCCAGCCGCTAGAATGCTCAATATGCAGCGTAATTCGGGACTCTTTGGGAACATCGCAGCCACTCTGTACTCAACGGAGAACTAGGAGTGTTCCGAAGCGTTTCTGAATTACCGATTACGAAGAGCGCGAATTTGCGCAACGGCATTTAGCGATAACTTAGCGTTGGTAAATGGCGGTACTCGCTTGCCAATCGTTGGGTCTCATCGATGTCGGTGGCATAGGCAGCATTGAAGGCGATCCACAGAAGTACGAATCGCCCGTCAACCACCTTGGCCTGCTCGGCGCGTTGCAGGCAGCTGGGGGGCGGTGACCCTACACTGGACGGCCTTTTCCGTAAGCTGGACAACGTGCCGACTGTGTACGGCAGGACGCCAAATAAGTTCGATGGGAAAAAGGGCCGCTCAGGAATTCCGGGACCTACCGACTGACTTGGGGCTGGAATCGACCTACAGGGGCAATTGGCAAATAGTAGAGCTGAGATTCGAGTTAAACTATTGGCAGTTTCCCAGCAACGGCACTAGTCATTCCGCGTCAATCGAAACGGCTTTCCACCCCCAGCAAGCCCGCTTCTTGTTGTAGCTCAGCACAGCTGTGCCAGATATTTTCCGGCCATCCTCGACTCCGTGCTCTGTCACGAGCGGGGGCGCAACGAAGATGTCGGTTTCCGTGAAGCCCATGCCATTGGATACGCGTACCTCCTCACAGAATGCCTTTTTGACATGTGCATCTGGCTGTTTGTCGGTCGACCAAGCCTGATGCACACGGAACCCCTGGCCTTTTTTTGACGTGTATCGGGATAGCCTTAGACCTATCGAGTCCCCTTCAACGAAAGAACCGGACAGTTCGGAAAGAGGGATTACACCCTCTATCTCGCGGTCGACGATGAAGTGGAGGACGTGCTTGTCCTTGTTGATGTGGTCGATCACACCTGTTTTTTCCGGAAAAACATCCCAAAGCGTTTCGGATGGCCTATCTTCCAGCACGAAAATCCTGAACCTCTGATTGTCGTCAAACTCGCCCTTGATCCTTACCGCATTGCCCGGAGCCAGCTTCTTGCGTCCAACCTTGGATTCGGAAATGCTCACCTCTGTCGGGACAGAGGAGGTTTTCAGGAATAACCTCCGCTTCGGCTTGTCCTCTTTGCCAGGAACCGTAAATTTTTCGCCAATGTTGGCATCGAGCCAAGGCAAGTTGCTAAATAGCAGAGTTTCGGCAGCTGCCGCATGAGTCTGATAGAAGGCGCGGTTTGAAGCGCTGGCCTGCGATTCGGCAAACCATGGCTGAGAAGCGAGTTGAGCCGCGGTTTCGGGGATTTTGTGGCCCTCATTCTCCTTGGAGGCGATAACCGTCTCGATTTCGCGCTTGGCGGCAGACAAGTCATTGCATTCCAACATTCGTTGAGCGACTTTGAGCCTGATTTTTCCCGTGAATTTGTCATCGGCGGGGCAGGACAGTGCCTTGCAGTAACAGCCGAGCGCCGCTTGCTGGTCGGTGCGAGAAACGATGTCCCCCAGTAACCCCCAAGCCCAGTAGTCGTTTGCCTTGGCCTTAGCGACTTGGAGCCCGAAGGCTAAGGCCTCGTCATGCGCGCCCAAGGACAAGAGCACCTTCGCTTTGTCGAGTTTCAGCCAGATGTTGTCGGGAAATCGCTCGATTGCCGCGTTGATATGGGGAAGCATGTAATTCTGGTCTTCGGCGTTGGTTGAGGCGCTGGCCTCCTTACCTGCCTGCTGGATGACCTTCTCCGCCAAGGACGGGTATTCCTTGCCGTCCTCCGCTCGGTAGCGCTCGAAATCCTCCGAGCGCAGATATTCTAGTTTCCACAGGCGCGAAAAACCAAGCATGCTCAATTTGTCCTGCCCTGCGAGTTTCGCGGCAAGTTGAAGTACGCACGCGTGCAGCAGCGAAGGCTTTTCAACATCCAGCTTGAGATAGTCGTGCAGGTTGCGCTTGATGGCTCCGAGGTTAACGCTGTCGGCAGCCATCAACTCCTTGGAGTGCTTGAACA
The DNA here is from genome assembly GCF_029960145.1 of Pseudomonas sp. PS01299. NCBI lineage: Bacteria > Pseudomonadati > Pseudomonadota > Gammaproteobacteria > Pseudomonadales > Pseudomonadaceae > Pseudomonas > Pseudomonas sp. PS01299. The sequence goes on from NZ_JASCPO010000005.1 coordinate 22,310, forward strand.
ACGCCCATCCAAGGCCAGTCTGGGTTTCCTTGTCTCGGCGCAGGTTTCGGGGCCCTTTGGAGAAACCATTAACCAGCGGCTCACGCACATCGTGTTCATTATGATCTTAGCCCTCGATCCGGGTGAATTCGGCTTCTATCAACTCCCCGCTTTGGCGCCATTCCTTGAATTGTTCACGCAACCTTTTCTGCGTATCGATGGCGACCTGAACGTCTGCGGCATTGGCATCAAGTGAGGCGTAATCGGGGAAGAAGCGCTCCTCGAACGAGACGTCTTGAATCATGGTTAACAGTTCTTCACGCTGGTTGTTGAAGTTGTCCACCATCTCTGCGATAGCCTGTCTGAACTGATCTTCGCGTTTCTTGCGTTCATAGCTGTCCCAGGCTTCCAGCGCCAAGCCTGCAACCGACAGGATGCCGTTGAGGTTTTTCGCCAGGTTAATCGCGCCCCAAGGCTTGAATTTCAGTGCCTTGCCCAGATCCACGCCGAGGGTCTTGGCCACGTTAACGATGCCATCGCGGGCAGCCAAAATGCTGCCGTTGTTGATCAGGTTGCCCTTGATCACATAGTTCACGCCTTGCTTGCCCAGGTTGATCACGTTGGTGTTGAAGTGATCGATCTCGGAGTCAAAGCTGAGGCGCATGCGGCTGAGTTCCTGGCTCACTCCGTTGAGTTGACGATCGAATTCGTTCTGCAGGCGCGTGGTCACCATGACGCCATCACGCCCAATCTCACGCTCGAAGAACTCCTTGAAGGTTTCCTGGGTCAGTCCCTCCGTACGCATGATCAGCCCGGAGAAATAGCGTGAGACAAAATCACGCAGGCCGATACGCACCTCGCCTATTTGACTCTTGGCGCCGACGAGCTGACGACTGAGCGTGCGGCTGACGCTACTTAGGCGCTCGACTTCATCGCCCAGGCGCTGATCGTTTTCCACCGCCACCGGCAGTTCCTTATGCAGCACGTCGAGGATCACGCTCTTGCGCGCTTGATCGACAATCGCCGCAGGGCCGCCACTGGACTGAATCTTGCTCGCCGTGGCCTGTTGCAGGCTGGCGATGTGCGACAGCGTCTTGAACTGGCCAAGGCGTTCGAGCCAATAGTCAGTCCCCATGTCGAACGGGTTCGCAGCCACCGCGACGATACTCAGCGTAGCCACCTCCGCGTCGCTGGCGTCGATGGACTCGCGAAGCCGGCTTTCGACGTTGTTGCGTTTGACCTGCAGGTGCTGCGCGTAGCTCGCCTCATCCTCCACGTCGGCCACTTCGTCGAAACGGCTCAATACGAATACGGTGCGCGGCAGCAGGTCGAGCGTGCGGAACAGCCAGTTCAGGTCATCTTTATGGCTGTCCTTGATCGGGTTGGTTGAGTTCATCACGTACAGCACCAGGTGGGCTTCGCTGACGTATTTGCGCGTGATGTCCTTGTACTTCTCCATCGCATTGATATCGGCGTTGTACTGTTCCTTGAAACCAAATAGCCCGGGAGTGTCGATCAGCACGAAGTTGTCATCCACTTCGTAGACTTTCACCTCGTTCGATGACTCCTGCTGACTGATATTCATGCTGGATTTGTCGAGACGTTCCATCCAGGCCGCAGCGATGGACGTCTTGCCTTCAGAGAAACCGCCGATCAAGGCAATTTTGAGCTTGTCTTTGGCCAGGTTCTGGCTGGCATGTTCGAGTTTGCTCAGCAGTGTCGGGTCGATGTTGACGCCCAGTGCAGCACCTTGCTCGAGGAATACACGCAGTTTGTCCAGCAGTGCCAGAGCCTTGTTGTTTTGATTCAGAAAGAGCTCAAGGGTCGAATTCATGGTGCAGTTCCTTATGCTTTGAGGTCGCTGGCGATCTTTTTCAGGCCGAGGTGGGCAGCGTCGAGTTTTTGGTTGATGTGCCGTGCTTGCAGGGCGGGCTTCTGCAGAACGGTACGGATCTGTTCGATTTTCTCTTCCAGTGGCGGCAGCGCCTGCGCGAGGGTTTCGCGGAAACCGTCGCGGATGGCCTCGCAAGCGCTGTCGAGGTTGTTGTCGGTGGCTTTGCGCTGTTGGCCTTTCTTGTAGTCACTGTCAAAAAAGCTCCACACGGCCTTCGCGAGACCGACTAGTAGCGTCGCCACGCCAATGGTCATCAGCACCCAGCCCACGGGGTTCCAGATCATCACTGCACCACCGGCCAGACTGGCCAGTAAACCCACGACGTTGATCCCGTTGTCGATACTCACGTTCAGGCTGAAGTCTCCGGCCAGACGTGCCTTACCGATCTGTGAGTAGCCGGCCAACAGGTCTTTGGCATGCGATTCGAAACGCTGGACAATTTCGCTGACATTCTTCTGGAACTGATCAACCTGCTTGTCGAGTGTTGCCGGCAGTTTGTCTTGCAGTGTCGACTGCTCACTCTTTAGTACCCGTTCCAGCACTGCTTTGAAATCATCGTTGCTGATGTCGTCATCGATGCGGTCGTAAACGCGCTTGCGCACGGCATCTTCAAATTCGCCGATGGCCTGCTCGCCCGCATTGTTCAGGCGGCTGTTGAGGGACTTGAACGCAATTTGCAGCTGGTGGCAGGCGTTCTCGGCTTCCTCGTGCAGTTTTTTGGCCAGTGGGGCGAACTGCGCTACCTGGATGGCTTTCACTTCTGAGCAAACGTCGGTTACCGCGAGTTGAACCTTGTTCATGTTCGAGCGGCGTATTTTGGCCTTCACGTTTGTGACCAGGTCTCGGGTCAGGTGTCGATAGAATTGCTTGACGCCGGATTTTTCCAACAGCGCATCTGGCGCCATGGCATCGAGGAATTTCTTGCGGCTGATCGCTATCGTGGAGCGTGGCACCAGGCAATCGGCTGCTGCATAGAACGCGGGCAGGGCACAGAGGGTCATACTGCGCTGGTAATGCTCGCCCAGTTGCTTGCGCATGATCTGGTCCAGATCATCCAGGCTGGCCTGCTCGTCAGGGCTGATCAGGGCGGGTTTTTGCAAAGCCATGGGGTTGGTGATGCGTTTGTTGTAGAGCGTCCAGACTTCCGTCTGCGCACCCAGTTGCGCCTTGATTTTTTCCAGGGTGCCAGGACGGCCGGCATCACCGGTCTGCGGAGGTGCCGCTTTGGACGTTACGTAGAACACCGCATGGGCACGCTTGACCGCGTTGTTTATCTGCTCACTGACCTTGCTCTCGTCACCCTCGATGCCAGGAACATCGAGCAACTGAAAATGCTGCCCTTCTGAATCAAAGGCATACGCTTGAGTTTGACGGGTGAAGTCAGCGCGGCCATCACCGATGATGCTGCCGTCTTCGAAGGCCGCCAGTTGCTGGAGACTATCCAGTGCCGTTGCGTGACGCTGACGGGTTTCGCCTAGCCGGGACTGAATATCTTCGCTCTGCTGACGCAGCCTGGTCAGTTCGGTTTCACGCTGCATGGGCAGCACGGAGGTGCCGGCCTGCAACTGCACCAAAGCGATTTCTTCGGGAAGCTTGCGCAGCAGGTTGATAATGCGCTGGATCAGACCAGCGCTTCGTTTCTGTTCCTCGATACGCGCGCGCAGGGCGTCTTCTTGCAACTGCTGTTCGACTTGGCGCTGGTCATGTCGAGCATCGGCGGCGGCCGGTTCACTTTCGGCCTGGGCCAGGCGACCGTCCAGCGACTCGATTTCGGTTTCCAGTGCCTGCAACGCCTCTTCGCTCAACCCCGACTGCTGCTGCAAGGCGAGGAAGCGATGACGTTGTTCTCGTTTGGTGTTTTCCCTGAGCAAGATGCGCAAGGTTTCGATCAGCGTCGACTTGCCAGCGTTGGTTTCGCCATAGAACGCAACGGTGAAGGTTTTGTGTTCGGCGTTGTCCTTTAGCTCGTTGATTGCGTTGGTCAGCGCTTGTTCGATTTCCTGCAGTTTGCTCTGCGCTTCTGCTTGGGCCGAGGCTAGGCTTGGATCGTCGGCACCCCGTGCCAAGGCTTTGAGCAAGGTGCTGATGTGATCGATAAGTTTAAGATAGAGGCCTTCGGAGAGGTCTTCAGCTGCAGTCATGGTGTCTTCCTATCTGACTAAATGGGCTCGATTTTCTGCAGCGATCTGTTGGCTATCCAAATTCATGGGCTGCGCAAGTTGTGTTCAGGCAGGTGCACCCCAATCAACGTGGCAAACTGAGGGCAAGTAAGGAGGCGTAGTGCGGGCAGGTTGAGCACCTTATCGTCCTTGCTAGCTCAGTGAATCACCCGCGTCATTGGTACAATGCTGGCATCTGGACATCGGCCGTCAGAGAAAAAACTTTAACGTGGTGGCGAGCACTTATTTCGAAGAGTTGGAATCCAGGCGCATGTTGCATATCGCTCAGAACTCGGCGCAGTGCACGGCATGAGCTCAACTAACGGCTAAAAAAGGTATGTCTACTTACCTCTTTAGCCGTATAGCCAGAACGTGGTGTTCGAGCGACTCGCCCAGTTGGGCGCTGCGCGCACAGCCGCCGACATCGCCGATGAGCTCACCATCCGGCCCACTTGCTAGAGTTGCGCTGAAGCCTCGGGCGGCACCGCCGACGGTACCAATGGTCGCGCCAATTTTCATGGCCGTTCAGAGTGAAGCAATATTGCTGGCGTTACCGCAGGACATGCACCTAATTGTTGGTTAGAGACGCAAACGGTCTTCCCCTTTGATCAGGAGATTCACTTGGATGTGAAGTACTCGATGCTTCGTGAAGACCATTGGGACGTGGCTGAGCGCATCGTTGGGCCATGGCTCGAGAAGATGTATGCAACGATGAAATTCAATGTAGAGACCTAACAACGAGGTGTCGGAGCAATGACGCTCTCCGCGCCCGAGAACCGTTGGTTTTGTCCGATACCGGACCCTATATCAGCGAATAGAAACGACTTTTCTGGCCCTGCTTTCCTTAATAGCTGAGACCGATAGGCTGCCTGTCGCCGCTTCCTGGATGTGCTCGCTCCACCAAGCCATCATTGGGCGTCTGCGTTCGATGTAATCTGCTCGGTTGTAGGCGCTGCGTACCTCATCTTTATCAACGTGGGCAAGCGCAACCTCGATCAATTCAGGATCCCAGCCGTGCTCGTTGAGGATAGTGCTCGCCATTGAGCGCATGCCATGACTTACCAGGCGCCCTTCGAATCCCATCCGTTTCAGCGCCATGTTGGCGGTCTGGCTGTTGCAGTGGGTACGTGGGTCTCTGTCAGCAGGGAACACGTACTCTCTATGGCCGCTATAGGGTTTGATAGTCTCAAGCAGAGCAAGCGCGTGTTCGGTCAGTGGTATGACGTGAGCACGTCGCTTCTTCATACGTTCCGCTGGGATCGTCCAGGTTTTCTTGTCGAGGTCGATGTCAGCCCAGGATGTCGTAGCGGCTTCCGCAGGGCGGGTCATGGTGTGGAGTTGCCATTCTATCAGGCAGCGTGTGGTTCTTTTTATGCTCGCATTGGCGACGGCAACCATCAGCTCTGGCAGCTCTTCGGGACGGAGGGCGGCCATGTTTTGCTTTTTCGGCTTCTTGAAAACGGCCCGGATGCCGCTGAGGGGATTGGCAAAGATCATTCCTGAGTTCACGCCGTAGGTCATGATCTCGTTGAGTCGTTGGGTCAGTCGCTTCACTGTCTCCAGGCTGCCTTTGGTTTCCAAAGGGCGCAGCAGCTCGATGACCATCGGGGCATTGATCTGCGAGATAGGTATTGTTCCCAGCGATGGAAAGACATGCAGCGTGAGCGAGCGCCAGATGTCCTCGGCATAAGCCTGAGTTACAGAATCCTTTTTCAGTTCAAACCAGGCAGACGCCACGTTCTCGAATGTGTGCTCGGTTGCCTGCCTTTTTGTCTGCGCCAGCTCGCTACGTTGTTCTTTCGGGTCGATGCCCTGAGCGAGAAGTTCTCTGGCTTCGACCGTTTTCTTCCTGGCTTGAGCGAGCGAGAGTTCTGGGTAGGTGCCAAGGCCCATATTGATGCGGTTTTTTGTAATCGGCTGCCGGTAGTTGAAGTTCCATAGCGTAGAGCCATTGGCCCTCACGCGCAGCTGTAGACCGTCTCCATCACTGAGGACGTAGTCCTTGTCTTTCGGCTTTACCGCTTTGAGTTGGCGGTCAGAGAGGCGGGTGGCTTGGGCGCACATGAGGTGTTCCATGACATCAATTGGTATTCCAAAAATTACCACTGAAGGGCTTGGAATACCATCTGGAATACCCGATGTCGTGGATTGTGCCGGACGTCCATGGACGCAGGCAGACCCTAAAGCCTTGATTTTACTAGATTTCAGGCACAAAAAAAGACGTCCGTGGACGTCTTTAGATGTGAAGTTGGTGGAGCCGGGGGGATTTGAACCCCCGTCCGCCAGTGCTCCGCTGTCGGTACTACATGCGTAGCCGTGTCTATTAAGTTAACCCTCAGCGACCCGACGGGCAGGGTGCTTTGGGCGAGTTGTGTAAGTTTTAGCCGCTTCGTCCACAACGTACTGCACGGCGATTCTGTTCTATATGACAATCATTTCGGGTTTACAGACATCCCCTGATGATTGCTGGGCCCGAAGGCACCAGGAGTGCATGTCAGCTGCAATTAAGCAGCGAGAGCAGCACCGTATTGGTCGTCATTGGCAACTATAAGAAGTTGCAACAGTGGATTTACGACTTCTGTTACCAAGTCGGCATGCACCTAAAGTTTCGTCACCGGCGTCGAATCCTAATCGGCCCCGAACTCATTGCCTCGTACATCAGGTGAGGCAACAAGCCTGCGCAGTGTACGCCAAACGGCCGGCGAGGCCAACCCGAAGGTTGGCCTCGTGGCATATCAATTGCGCGTTGGATTGCGGATTTGCATTTTGGTTATCAAGGAAGAGGTGACCTCAACGCAATCCTTGTCATTGCCGGCCGCCTGCGCGTCTTCAGCTTTTTTCTGCGCTTCCTTGACGTTGTTCATGGACGTCTCGGGAATTGACGGCTGACTGGTAACGAAGTCTTTGATGGTTTGAAGATTCCCGGCACAAAGGTCTTTGTCTGCCGCAAACACCGGCGACGTCAGCAGGGCACCAGCGATGAACAATCCAGCAATTGCAGAATGCTTCATGGGTATCTCCTTGAACGGTTGGTCTCGGTGCTGCCGGACGGTCTGGCGGCGATGCCGAGGTCGTAACAGGCCGTGTTTGGTAGTGGGCCTGTTCAATCGACCGCGGCCGCACGCAGGAATTCGGTTTTTTTTACATCGTGGCCCGTCAACCCGAACCGCGCTGCATCACGCCACCTGAAGACTGGTCGTCCCGAGGTTTATTTCTTGGTATCCCCCGTCGAGTTCTGGATTACCAGAAGGGTTTGCTGGGTTTCCGCCAGGCAGTCGTCAATCCTGCCCTGAGCCTTGAGGGCCTGGGCTTTACTGACGCTTGCCGAGACGCGCGAATTCAGATCCGGCGACGTCTGATATTGCGTCTTGGCGCTTTCGATCTTTTGCAGATTCGCCTCGCACAAGTCGGCAGGTTTGCCATCGGCGAACGAAGTAGAAGCCATCATCGAGGCAGTAACGAACAGACCAAACAGTACAGAATGCTTCATGAGTATCTCCTTGCACTGAGGAATCCAGACTCTCGCTGACCGTCAGAGCAGGCCAGCGAAAGGAGGAAAAGCCCCGCGTGTTCGGGGGCTTGTTCTGTGGACTACCGCCTCGCTCAAGGGTTCTAACTTTCTTTTAGCAGGCCTTCGCTCGAGTGACCCGATCCACCAGATAGACCAGTCCGTGATAGTCGATGCCGCCGTGCTGCGTCAGGCCGATCTCACAGGTGCGGCTGGTGGAAATCCCCTCGTTGCAATGTTGCACCGCGTCCTTGAGTGTGCGCAGCGAGTGGCTGTTCAGCTCCGGCGTGGTGAAACCCTTGTCACCGGCAAACCCGCAACAATGAATACCTTCCGGAATCACCACGGTTTTGCTGCATTTGCGTGCCAGTTCGATCAGCGCCTGGCTTTCGCCCAGATGCTGGGTGCTGCAGGTCACATGAACTGCAATCGGTGCTTCTTGCGGGGTGAACTCCAGTCGATCGAGAAGATGCGTACGGATGAAGCGCACCGGGTCATACAGATCCAGGCGAACATTTCCCACGTCCTGCACCAGGCGCAAGGTGCACGGGCTGGTGTCGCAATAGATCGGATCGAGTCCACCGCGACTGGCGTGCAGCAGCGCGCTGATCAACTCCTGACGCTTGTGCTCGGCCTGTTCGGCGTAGCCTTTGGAAGCAAACGGCTGACCGCAGCAGAGGTTGTCCTGATTGTCCGGGAATACCACTTGGTAACCGGCCTTTTCCAGCAGGCCACGGGTCTTGTCGTACAGCGACATCTGCTCGTTGTCGCCCGCTGCCGGGCCCATCACCCGTGAAACACAGGCGGCCAGATACACAACGCGTGGGCGTTCGTCGGACACGCTCGGGCTGAAGCGAATGGCTTTTTCCGGTTGCGGCATCGCGTTGGTCCACAGCGGCACCTGGCCTTTGGACAAACGCGTCAGGGTTGCCGACAGCTTCGCCAGGCGCGGTGCGCCAAGCAACATCCGTGCGCCGTTGGCCACGTGCAGGGTGAAGCGTGCGCCTTGCAGGGTCTTGGCGAAATTTCCTTCGATCCAGTCAGCGGTTTTCTGATGCGTGGCGTTACGGGCGCGGAGCTTTTTCACCAGTTCGCCGGTATTGATGCCTACGGGGCAACGCTGCGCGCACAAGCCTGTCGCGGCGCAGGTTTCAATGCCTTGGTACTCGTAGGCTTGTTCCAGCTCGGTGGTGTCAACGCCGGCGCGTTTCTTCGCTTCAATGTCACGCCAGATCACGATGCGCTGGCGCGGGCTGAGGGTCAGACCTTTCGACGGGCAGACCGGTTCGCAGAAGCCGCACTCGATGCATTTATCGACAATCTCGTCAGCCGCCGGCAGCGGCTTCAGGTGTTTGAGGTGGATCTGCGGATCTTCGCTGAGCACCACGTCGGGGTTGAGGATGCCGTTGGGGTCGAGCAGACGTTTGAGCTGCCACATCAACTGATAGGCATCGCTGCCCCATTCCAGCTCAACGAACGGTGCCATGTTGCGCCCGGTGCCGTGTTCGGCCTTGAGCGAACCGCCGAATTCCACCGCCACCAGTTGCGCCACGTCGTCCATGAACGCCTGATAGCGTGCGACTTCTTCCGGACTGTTGAAGCCTTGGGTGAAAACGAAGTGCAGATTACCCTCCAGAGCGTGTCCGAAAAGGATCGCTTCGTCGTAGTCATGTTTGTCGAACAGTTCGATCAGGCGATTGACGCCGATGGCCAGTTGCTCGACCGGGAAGGTCACGTCTTCGATGATCACCGTGGTGCCGGTTTTGCGCACGGCGCCGACGGCCGGAAAGGTGTCCTTGCGGATGGCCCAGAGTTTGGCGTTCTCGGCCGGGTCTTCAGTGAAATCGACCTGTTTTTCCACCGGGAAACGGGTCAGCGAAGCCATGATCTGCGCCAGTTGTTCCTGTAGCAAAGAGGAAGAGGCGGCGCGGGATTCGATCAGCAGCGCGCAGGCATTATTCGACAGCTGCTGTACGAAATCCGGCATGCCCGGTTTGTCCTGCACCGAACGCAGACTGCGCCGATCGAGCAATTCCACTGCCGACACCGGTTGGCTTTTCAGCACGGTGACCGCGTTGCAGCAGGTTTCCACATCCGGGAACACGATCAGCGCCGACGCCTTGTTCGGATGGTCGATCACCGTGTCATAGGTCACCGCGCTGATGAAGCCAAGGGTGCCTTCGGAACCGACCAGCAAGTGGCTCAAGATATCCACAGGCTCGTCGAAATCCACCAGGGCGTTGAGTGACAGACCGGTGGTATTTTTCAGACGATATTTGTGGCGGATTCGCGCAGCCAGTTCGGCATTGGCGCGGGTCTCGCGGCCCAATGTTGCCAGGCGCTCCAGCAGATCTTCGTGGCTTACGCGAAAAGCGGCGACGCTGGCGGCGTCTTCGGTGTCGAGACGGGTGCCGTCGGCGAGTACCAGACGGATCCCGGCCAGGGTGTGGTAGGTGTTTTGCGCGGTGCCGCAGCACATGCCGCTGGCGTTGTTGGCGACGATGCCGCCGATCTTGCAGGCGTTGATCGACGCCGGGTCCGGACCGATCTTGCGCCCGAACGGTGCCAGCCATGCGTTGGCCTGCGCGCCGATCACGCCCGGCTGCAGGCGGATTTGCATGCCTTGGTCGCGAATCTCGCGAGCGTTCCAGTTATCCCCCAGCACAATCAGCACCGAATCGCTGATCGCCTGCCCGGACAAACTGGTGCCAGCGGCGCGGAAGGTCACCGGGACTTGATCGCGCTGGGCCAGTTTCAACAGCGCTACCACTTCATCTTCGGACTCGACGCGGATCACCAGTTTGGGAATCAGCCGATAAAAACTGGCGTCGGTGCCGAAGGCCAAGGTCGACAGCGGATCGTCGAAGCGGCGATCCGCTGGAATCAGTTGCTGCGCGTCGCGCAGGAAATTCACTGGAAGCGTCATTGGTCCTCCAGGATCAGCACCACAAGGTCTTTCGGGCCGTGGGCGCCGTAGGCCAGTACTTGTTCGATGTCGGCAGTTTTCGACGGGCCGGACACCAGCAGCGCGTTGGTCGGCATGCCTTGGGCCCACTCGAATTCCTGTTGCACTTGATAGAAGTTGTCGCGGATTTCGCTGGCCTTGAGCAGGGCGAAATGCACCGGCGGCACCAGGCTCATCAATCGCGGCTCTTCACGAGTGGGCCAGAGAATCAGGCTGCCGGTCGCGGCGATGGCGCCGAGAGTGCCAGTGAGGCTGGCCGGGGTGTCGTTGAACAGCTCGGCTTTCCATTCTTCCATCGGCCGGTTGTAGGATTTCAGTGTCGGCAGATCAGGATTGTTCGCCCAGTGTTGTGAGATGCGCTGCCCGTGAGGCGTAGTCGGTGCGATCAGCAGGCTCGGTAGCTGCCGGTCACGCAGCAATTGCGCGAGCAGCGTCGGCCAGTCTGCGCCGGTAGTCAGATGGATCTCGGTGTGTACCGCTTCCATCAGTTTGCGCAGCTGCGGGATGCGTTGCTCGGCGCTGTAGGTGTAAGGCTGGGTCACCAGATCGACGTCGAAGTCGTCGGCAATCGGTGTGGTGCCGGTCAGACTTTTCCGTAGCTTGGCGAGGATATTTTGCTTGGCGCTCATCAGCGGTCTCCCTGTTTGCCCAGATGCTCGCGGGCCATGTCGTGCAGTGAGCGGGCGGCGGGTTTTGGTGCGCTGTGGTTTTGTGTCCACGGGCCGACATTGCTCGGCGTTAACGCACGCAGGCGCGTGGCGAAGAACCCGAACAGCCGATACAGCGTCGGCGAGCTGTTGAGTTTCGCCCAGGCGTTCCAGATGAAACGTTCCTTGCGCGAATACTTGCTGCCCTGACCGCGCATCACTTGATGCGGACTGTCCGGGGCTTTGACGTTTTCTTCGCGCAATCGCCGCAGCAGGGCAGGGATCGGAATTTTCACCGGGCACACTTCACCGCAGGCACCGCACAACGACGAAGCGCTCGGATGATCCGGGACTTTCGCCAGACCGACCATGTGCGGCGTGATAATTTTGCCGATCGGTCCTGGGTACACCTCGCCGTAGGTGTGACCACCGACGCGGGTGTAAACCGGGCAATGGTTCATGCAGGCACCGCAGCGGATGCAGTTCAGGGTCTGGCGTAGTTCGCTGTCGGCGAAGGCCTGGCTGCGACCGTTATCGAGCAGCACCAGATGCACTTCTTGCGGGCCGTCGAGTTCATGTTCCTTGCGCGGGCCGGAGATCATGTTGACGTAGGTGGTGATCGGAATGCCCAGCGCCGAGCGGGTCAGCAGCGACAACAGCGGCACCACGTCGCGCAGGTTTTCCACGACCTTTTCGATGCCGGTGACGGCGATGTGCACCGGCGGCACGGTGGTGGTCATGCGTCCGTTGCCTTCGTTTTCCACCAGCAGCAGGGTGCCGGTTTCGGCCACGGCGAAGTTGACGCCGGAAACGCCGATGTCCGCTTCGAAGAATTTCTGCCGCAGGACTCTGCGACCGATCTGAATGAGTTGGTCAACGTCCTTGGTGTACTCCACGCCAAGTTTGTCGTGGAACAAGGACGCGACCTGACCGGCATTCTTGTGGATCGCCGGCATAATGATGTGTGAAGGCTTCTCGTGGTCGAGCTGGACGATGTATTCCCCCATGTCGGACTCCAGGCATTCAACACCTTGAGCCTCGAGGAAATGGTTCATCTCCATCTCTTCGCTGACCATCGATTTGCCCTTGATCACTTGCCGCGCCTCGTGAGCGCGGATGATCGAAAGGACGATGCCATTGGCCTCGTCCACCGTTTCCGCCCAGTGCACTGTCACACCGTTGCGGGTCAGGTTCTGTTCCAGTTGCTCGAGCAGGTCGGGCAACTTGGAGAGCGCACGCGCCCTGATCGAGTTGCCCAGGGCGCGCAAATGTTCTCTTTCGTGGGCATCGCTGAAAGCCGCTGCCCGCTTGGTCATCAGTGAATCCATCGCAGTGCGGAAGTTGTTCCGTAGCTGCTGATCGCCCAAGGCGTTGTGCGCCCGGGTGCGGAAGTCTTCTTCTACGGCGACCGTAGGAATAATCGTCGAGGTGCTCATTGCGCACCTCCGGTTCGTTGCCACAGAAAGCTGGCCAGATGTTGCCCGCGCAGCGCTTCCTTTTGTTTCTCCAATGCGCCGTTGATGTTCATCAAACAGCCGCAGTCGGCGCTCAACACTTTGTGCGCGCCGGAATCCTTCAACGCGCGGGTCTTGTCCGCCACCATCGCGCCGGAAATGTCTGGCATACGGACGCTGAATGTCCCACCGAAGCCACAGCATTCGCTTTCGTGGTCGTGGTTGACCCGTTCCACGTTGCTCAACTGCGCCAACAACTCGCGGCCGTGCAAGTGGGTGTTCATCTCGCGGCGTGCCGAACACGAGGTGTGCAGCGCGACTTTGACCGGTTCGCCGCTGTCCTTGAGCTGCACCTTGCAGACGAACAGCAGGAACTCGGCCAGCTCATAGGTGCGGGCCGCGAGTGCCTGCACCTGTTTCAACGTTTGCGGCTCGTCCTTGAACAAGTCGGCATAGTGCTCGCGCAGCATGCCGGCGCAGGAACCCGACGGCACCACCACCGGATAATCCCCGGCAAACAGCGCCAGTTGCGAACGCGCCACCGTACGCGCCTGCTCGGTGTAACCCGAGGTGTAGGCCGGTTGCCCGCAGCAGCTCTGCCCTTGCGGGTACTCGACCTCGATCCCTTCACGCTCGAGCAAGTGGATCGCGTCCATCCCGGCTTCGGGGTAGAACAGGTCGACCACGCACGTGCCGAACAGATAGACCCGCGACGGTTTCTCGCTGGGGTACTGCCGAGGTTCGGGCAGTGGCGGTGCGACGCGGGTGGCGTTGGGCACAGCGTTGTAAAAAAGCTCGCTCATCAGGCGTGTCTCCGGGTGGGCCCGGTTATCCGTCTGTTGAGACTGCTGAATATAAAGAGCCTTGCTTTCAGCAGCCTTACAGACCGGGGTGTGAATTGCTGACGCCGGAATCACCAGCCGGCGTCGGTTATTTCCGTTTTGTTTATAGGTTTAGTGCACCAGCATGCCGGTGAACCAGTAAGCCTGGGCCAGAGTGATCAGGCCGACAATCGTGGCAAAGAATAGGCTGTGCTTGAGAGTGAAGCGGAACAGATCCGATTCCTTACCCACCAACCCGGTCGCGGCGCAGGCCACGGCGATCGATTGTGGCGAGATCATCTTGCCGGTCACACCGCCGCTGGTATTGGCGGCTACTAGCAGGGTGTCATTGACGCCGATCTGGTGTGCGGTGGTCGCCTGCAGCGAACTGAACAGGGCGTTGGAAGAGGTATCCGAGCCGGTGAGGAACACGCCCAGCCAGCCGAGGAACGGCGAGAAGAACGGGAAGGCTGCGCCGGTCGCGGCCAGGACCAGCGCCATGGTCGAAGACATGCCCGAGTAGTTGGTGACGAAAGCGAAGGCCAGCACCATGCCGATCGACAGAATCGGCCAGCGCAGTTCGTAGAAGGTCTCTTTCAAAGTGGTCAGACCAGTTTTGAAGTTGATCTTCAATACCAGCATCGAGATCAGCGCCGAGAAGAAAATCGCGGTACCGGTCGCGGAAATCGGGTCGAGTTTGAACACGGCCGGGATGGCGGTCGGGGTGGCGACGATCGGAGCAGTCTTGATCACCAGTTGGTCAAGGTGCGGGATGGCAAAGTTGAACACCCAGGCGTACATCGAACCGCCGGCGGCAAACATGGCCTTGAACGGCTTGAGGGTCCAGATGGTTACCAGCACGGTGAGGATCAGGAATGGCGACCAGGCAATGAAAATTTCCCAGAGGCTGTAAGGCGACGCCACGGTGCTGCGTTTCTGGCCGAAACCACCTGCGCTGGCGGTTACTGCCGAGGCCGAAACGGCGCCAGCGATGTGTTGGCCGGCGGCGCGTTTTGGCTGCCAGACTTTGAGGAACAGGGTCAGGGAAATCAGGCTGGCCAGGGCCGAGGTGATGTCCGGCAGCTCCGGGCCGATGAAGTTCGAAGTGAAGTACTGGGTCACGGCGAAACTCAGGCCTGCGACCAGTGCTGCCGGCCAGGTTTCACGCACGCCACGCAGGCCGTCCATCATGAACACCAGCCAGAACGGCACGAACAGCGACAGCAGTGGCAGTTGGCGGCCGGTCATGGCGCCGATCTTGAACGCGTCGATGCCGGTCACTTGCCCGGCAACAATGATTGGAATGCCCAGTGCGCCAAACGCCACTGGCGCGGTGTTGGCAATCAGGCACAGGCCGGCGGCGTACAGCGGGTTGAAGCCGAGACCGACCAGCAGCGCGGCGGTAATCGCCACTGGCGCGCCGAAGCCGGCGGCACCTTCAAGAAATGCACCGAAGCAGAAACCGATCAGCAGCACCTGCAGACGCTGGTCGTCGGTGATCGACAGCACCGAACTGCGAATGACCTCGAACTGACCACTCTTGACCGTCAGTTTGTAGAGGAACACCGCCGCGACAATGATCCAGGCAATCGGCCACAGACCATAGGCAAAGCCGTATCCAGCAGCGGCGAAGGCCATGTCGACCGGCATGTGGAAGGCGAAAATCGCCACGGCAATCGATAGGGCCAGCGTGATGCTGCCGGCCACGTGACCCTTGAGGCGGAACACCGCCAGCGCGAGAAAGAAGAAAACGATGGGGATGACGGCCGCAAGAGCGGAGACGCCGAGACTGCCGAGCGGGGTATAGAGCTGTTGCCAGGTTTGCATATGGGGTGGCCCCTAATTGTTGTTGGTCAGGCACTATCAGCGTTCTTGGTTAATTGGTAATACCAATTTACAATCGCTGTTGGCTAGGGTAAAAGCCTTGATGTCGGTGTGTCAATTTGTCGCCCTGAAACTTTTGTCGAATAAGCGGTGCAGAGGGCATCTGATCCGGTCGGGCGAATGTGCGCTGACAGGTGTCGGCGGGGCGCCGATAGGCCAGAATAGAGAGCCCGGCGAGCGGTCGGGATCGTGGAGAATTGAGTTATGGGGTTTGATCAGATTCGTCAGCGCCGTTTGTCTGACGATATTGTCGAGCGCCTCGAGGGGATGATTCTCGAGGGCACGCTGAAGTCCGGTGAGCGGCTTCCGGCCGAGCGCGCCTTGGCCGAGCAGTTCGGCGTGTCGCGTCCGTCGTTGCGCGAAGCGATTCAGAAACTGGCGGCCAAGGGCTTGCTGGTCAGTCGCCAGGGCGGCGGCAATTATGTGGTGGAAACGCTCGGCTCGACCTTCAGTGATCCTCTGCTATTGCTGCTGGAGAGCAATCCCGAGGCGCAGCGCGACTTGCTGGAGTTTCGGCACACTCTGGAGGCATCGTGCGCCTATTACGCAGCATTGCGCGCCACGGATGTGGATCGTGAGCGTCTGACTGCTGCGTTCAATGAGTTGCAGGATTGCTATACGCGGCATGACGAAGTGAGCCGGGCGGAAGAGGGCGCGGCGGATGCGAAGTTTCATCTGGCGATCGCCGAAGCCAGCCACAACGCAGTGCTGCTGCACACCATTCGCGGGTTGTTCGATCTGCTCAAGCGCAACGTGGTGACCAACATTGGCGGCATGTACAAGCAGCGCACGGAAACCCGCGACATGCTGATCTCTCAGCACCGGGAGCTGTATCTGGCGATTATCGAGGGGCGTGCGGAGCAGGCGCGGGAGGTTTCCAGTCGGCACATTCTGTATGTGCAGGAAGTGCTGGAGGAGGTACGGCAGGAAGTTCAGCGCATGGCTCGGGCGGAGCGGCGCAAGGGAATGTAGCTTTTAGAGGCAAAAAGATCGCAGCCTTCGGCAGCTCTTACAGGGAAATTCTCATTCCTGTGTAGGAGCTGCCCCAGGCTGCGATCTTTTAAAGCAGGAAAATTATTCTTCCTTGCCCTTGTTGCGCACGGCGCGCTGCAGCTCTCGACCAGCGTCGCGTTCGCGCTCGGTGTCACGCTTGTCGTATTCCTTCTTGCCCTTGCCCAGAGCAATTTCGCACTTGACCATGTGCTTGCTCCAGTAGAAGGACAGGCACACGCAGGCGTAGCCTTTCTGTTGCACGGCAGCGGCGAGTTTTTCCAGCTCGCGCTTGTTGAGCAGCAGTTTGCGGGTGCGGGTCGGATCGGCGATGACGTGGGTGCTGGCGGTCATCAACGGCGTGATGTGACTGCCGAGGAGCCAGGCTTCGCCATCCTTGAGCAGCACGTAACTGTCGACCAGTTGCAGCTTGCTTGCCCGCAGACTTTTTACTTCCCAGCCGGCCAGGACCAGACCAGCCTCGAAACGATGTTCGATGAAGTAATCGTGTCGCGCCTTTTTGTTCTGCGCGATGGTCCCTGTTGGGTGTTTCTTCTGTTTAGCCATAGGGGCGGCATTATATGGAGATAAACGGTCCTCGGCTACGGTGATGCTGCGTGCTTGAGCACGTTGAGTGAATCCCGGACAATGCGGCCTCTTTTTCTAACGCTTGGGCGTGATATTCAATGTCGACAGACAAGGTTTCTGTCCACGGCAGTTGGGCTAGCCGCTGGGTTTTCATATTCGCCGCGACCGGTTCGGCCGTGGGACTGGGCAGCATCTGGAAATTCCCCTACATGGTCGGGGTCTACGGCGGCGGCGCCTTCGTGCTGATGTTTCTGGCCTGCATCGCCCTGATCGGGATCCCGGTCATGCTGGCTGAAACCCTGATCGGCCGCCGCGCACGGCAGAGTCCGGCGAACGCCCTGAAGGTGCTGGCGCTGGAAGCCGGGCATTCGGGCAAGTGGTCGTGGGGCGCATTTGCCGGGATGATCACGGCGTTGCTGATCCTGTCTTTCTATAGTGTGGTTGGCGGCTGGTCGCTGGATTACATCATCGACATGGGGCGCGGCGACTTCCAGGGCGCTACGGCGGAGCAGGTCGGCGCTTATTTCGGCAATGTCATCTCCAATCCCTGGCGCCTGACACTTTGGCACACAGTTTTCATGCTGTTGTCGGCCGTGGTGATCGCCAAAGGCGTGGTTGCCGGGCTTGAGCGCAGTCTGCGGATCATGATGCCGCTGCTGTTCGTGATGGTGCTGGTGTTGCTGGGTTACAGCATGACCACCGGGCATTTCATGGAAGGCGTGCATTTCATGTTCGATTTCCACCCGGAAAAAGTCCTCGACGGCTTGCTGCCCGCCATGGGCCATGCGTTCTTTTCCCTGAGCGTGGGCGTCGGATCGATCATGATCTACGGCGCTTACATGACCAAGGAAGCCTCGTTGTCCGGGACGGTGGTCGGTGTGGCACTGCTCGACACCTTCGTGTCGCTGGTGGCCGGTCTGGCATTGTTTCCGATTGTGTTTGCTGGCGGTTTGAACCCTAGCGAAGGTCCAGGCCTGATGTTCGTCAGTCTGCCATTTGCCTTCGGTAACGTGGTTTTCGGCCAGTTGATGGGCGTGGTGTTCTTTGTCCTGGTGGCAATTGCCGCCTGGAGCTCGGCGATTTCCCTGCTCGAACCGATGGTTGCCTATTTGGTTGAACGCACGAAAATCAGCCGTGGCTGGGTGACTTTCTGGCTGGCATTCATTTGCTGGTTCGTCGGTCTGGGTACGGTTTTCTCCTTCAATATCTGGAAGGAAGCCAAATTTTTCGTGAACGATGGCGGGCTGTTTCACCTCTACCAATGGGGGGCGGCAGGCGGTCTGGACTTCTTCGGCGTGATTGATTTCTTCACCTCGCGGATCATGTTGCCGCTCGGTGGCTTGTGCTTCGTGCTGTTTGCCGGTTGGGTGATGGGGCGTGAGGCGGTGCGTGACGAGTTGTCGATTCGTAACCCGGCGCTGTTTGCCCTGTCCCTGTTCTTGATGCGCTACGTGGCGCCCATCGGCATTCTGGTAGTGTTTGCCGCTCAGCTCTGGAAGTAACGCTTACATGACGACACATATTCAACGTTCGGCGTTGCTGCCATACCCGGCGCAATTCCTCTACGACCTGGTCAACGACGTCGCGCGTTACCCGGAATTCCTGCCGTGGTGCTCGTCCGCCGAGGTGCTGGAGAGTTCGCCCGAGCACATGCGTGCCAGCGTTGGCGTGGCCAAGGGTGGCCTCAGTCAGCACTTCGTCACTCGCAATACGCTGGTGCCGGGGCAATCGATCGAGATGAACCTGGAAGAAGGCCCGTTCAACCAACTGCATGGCGTCTGGGTCTTCAAGGCGTTGAACGAGAAGGCCTGCAAGATCAGTCTTGACCTGTCTTTCGACTACGCCGGCCCGCTGGTGCGCGCGACACTCGGCCCGCTGTTCAATCAGGCGGCGAATACGTTGGTGGATGCGTTCTGCCAGCGCGCCAAGCAGATGCATGGTTGAGTCGGTGATCGAGATTGAGGTGGTGTATGCCGCCGTGGATCGTCAGATCTTGCGCACTTTGAGCGTTCCTGAAGGGACGACAGTGCGTGAGACGGTGCTCAAGTCAGGTATTGGCGATGAATTTCCGGAGCTGGACTTGAGCGAGTGCCCGTTGGGTATCTTCGGCAAAGTGATCGCGGATTCGCAGGTTCGCCTGATTCAGGCGGGGGATCGCATCGAGATCTACCGACCATTGCTGGCTGACCCGAAAGAGGTGCGGCGTCTGCGCGCGGCCAAGGCTGCCGAGGCGAAAGCGCGAAATCAGTAGATGGGCCAAATCGCAGGCAATAAAAAACCCGGAAATTCCGGGTTTTTTATTGCCTCGCACATTACTGCGGCGAGGTGTCCAGCGGTTCGGGCGTCGGAACCGGAACGGTTTCAACACCGTCCACGTCCTTCTGGATCGAATCCAGCAAGGAGCCTGGTTTGGCTGGTTGTTCCGGCTTCGGCTTCTCGGCGTTTTCAGCAGGGGCGGTCACGCTGGTGCCACTGTCCTTGCCGAGAATGGCTTCGTCACGGCTCACGCCCGGCATGAAGTCACCGGACAGGCTGACAAGCTGGTCGTTGGAGTTGAAGTTAACACTCACGCGTTCCTGTTGGCGTTCACCGCCACCAGGTTGCAGGCTGTACAGATAATCCCAGCGATCGGCATGGAACGTGTCGGTCAGCAGAGGGTTACCCATGATAAACCGTACTTGCCGACGGGTCATTCCCGGGCGTAACTGGTCTATCATGTCCTGCGTGACGACATTGCCCTGCTGGATGTCGATTTTGTAAACCCCGGGGAATGAACAACCGGCGAGTGCGAGCAGTCCCACAAAGGTGAAACTGGTTAGCAAGAGCTTGGTGTTTTGCATCGGTGGGCGACTTCCACTATCTTGGCTGGGACAACGTAAACGCCGATCATACCCGCATTAAGAGAAGCTGCGAAGCAGCATCGCGAGAAAGCTGACCATGGTTGAAAATAGCGAACTACGCAAAGCCGGCCTTAAAGTGACCCTGCCACGGGTCAAGATCCTGCAAATGCTCGACTCTACCGAGCAGCGTCACATGAGTGCCGAAGACGTCTACAAGGCGTTGATGGAAGCGGGCGAGGACGTCGGTCTGGCCACGGTTTACCGTGTTCTGACCCAGTTCGAAGCCGCTGGCCTCGTGGTCCGTCACAACTTCGACGGTGGCCACGCGGTATTCGAATTGGCCGACGGTGGCCACCACGACCACATGGTCAACGTGGAAACCGGTGAAGTCGTCGAATTCGTCAGTCCGGAAATCGAAAAGCTCCAGAAGGCAATTGCCGAGGAGCACGGTGTTGATCTGGTAGATCACAATCTGGTGCTGTACGTACGCAAGAAAAAGTAAGCATGTCGCGCGAATTTCAGGTTCGCGAAACGAACGAAGGCGACCCAAGGGTCGCCTTCGTGCTTTCTGCTGCTCTTATACTTTTGCGGTAACCACCATTTTTTTTGCGTGAGCCAGAGACTCTTTGGTCAGGTCGATGCCGCCCAGCATCCGCGCCACTTCTTCTATACGGTCGTTCTTGCTCAGCTTGGACACGGCGGTGTGAGTCGCCTGTTCACCACGCACCTTGTGCACGAACAAATGCTGATGACCCTGCGCTGCCACTTGCGGCAAGTGCGTCACGGTCAGTACCTGCCCGCGATCGCCAAGACGTCGCAACAACTGGCCGACGATTTCGGCGGTCGGCCCGCCGATACCCACGTCCACTTCGTCGAATACCAGGGTTGGTACCCGTGAGGTCTGCGCGGTGATCACCTGAATCGCCAGACTGATCCGCGACAGCTCGCCGCCGGAGGCCACTTTGGCCAGCGCCTTCAGTGGCTGGCCGGGGTTGGCGCTGACCAGCAGTTCAACCTGTTCCAGACCATTGGGCAGCAGTTCGTCGCTGCTATTGGCGCGCAATTCAATGGTGAAGCGCCCGCCCGGCATGCCCAAGCGCTGGATTTCCTGCTCCACGGCGCTGGCAAGGCTGCCGGCGGCCTGGTGACGCAAGTCGCTCAGCTCTCGGGCCTTCTCTTGATAATGGCGTGCGTAGGACGCCAGTTCTTCACCCAGGCGCTCGATAGATTCGTCGTTGGCGTTAAGGGTTTCGATCTCATCCAGCAACTTCTGCTGCATCTCGGCGACTTCGGTTGGCTGGATCCGGTGCTTGCGGGCCATGGTGTAAATTGCGTCGAGGCGTTCTTCCAGATACTGCAGGCGCGCCGGATCGGCATCGAAGTTGTCGAGGAAGCGATTGAGTTCGCCCACGGCTTCTTCGACCTGGATCTGCGCGCTGGTCAGCAGGCTGCTGGCTTCGCCCAGTGCGCCCACCGAGTTGTTCACGCTCGACAGACGGTTGAGGCTGGCGGTCAGTGCATTCAGTACGTTGCCGGAATCGCTTTCGCTGCACTGCTCGACCACCTGTCGGCAGATGCCGAGCAGGGTTTCGGCATTGGTCAGGTTTTTGTGTTCCTGCTCCAGCTGTTCCAGCTCGTTTTCGCCGAGGCCGAGGTTTTCCAGTTCTTCGAGCTGGTAGCTGAGTAGTTGGTGGCGCGCGCGTTGTTCGTCGCCGGAGTTGGAGAGGCGCTCCAGCTCCTGGCGAGTCTGGCGCCAGCGCTGCGCAGCCAGTTGAACCTGGCGGGCCAGATCGGTGGCACCGGCGTATTCATCGAGCAGGCGGCGATGGGTATCGGTTTTCAGCAGGGACTGGTGTTCGTGCTGGCTGTGGATATCGATCAGCAGTTCGCCGAGAGCCTTGAGATCGCCGAGCGGGCAGGGCGTGCCATTGATATAGCCACGCGAACGGCCTTCAGCGGTGATCACCCGACGCAGGATGCATGGGCCGTCGTTTTCGAGATCGCGTTCGGCCAGCCAGGCATGGGCTTCGGGAATGTCGACCAGATCGAAGGTGGCCAGAATGTCGGCCTTGTCGGCGCCTGGGCGAACCACGCCGCTGTCGGCGCGATCGCCCAGGGTCAGGCCCAGGGCGTCGAGCATGATCGACTTGCCGGCGCCGGTTTCCCCTGTGATCACGCTCATCCCGCGATCGAGTTCGAGATCGAGATGTTCAACGATGGCGTAGTTGTGTACGGACAGGTGCACCAGCATAAAGGCCGCTCCCAGGCTTTAGGTCTGGTTATTTATACAGTGTTTTGTTTCAGGCTGACAATGCCCTCGCTTAGCTCGATTTGCTTGATCCGATCAAATGCTTAGTCCGAGCGGGAATGACAATGCAGCACTTTTTTGTAGGGTTAATCATTGCAGGCCCTTGAAGCCTGATTTTGCGGCCCCATATATCGGGGCAGAAGCGCGAGTACAGCTCGCGGACGTAATTGAAAGGAGAATTCTATGGCTGACGAACAGACAGTAGATACGCAAAATCCAGAAGCCAATCAGGCGCCCGAAACTTTGGGTGACGACCTGGCGACCCGTGTACAAGTGCTCGAAGAGCAGTTGGCCGCCGCGCAGGATCAGTCGCTGCGCGTAGCTGCCGATCTGCAGAACGTCCGCCGCCGTGCCGAGCAGGATGTCGAGAAGGCGCACAAGTTTGCGCTGGAAAAATTCGCCGGTGACTTGCTGCCGATCGTCGACAGCCTGGAGCGTGGTCTCGAACTGTCGAGCCCGGACGACGAAAGCATCCGTCCGATGCGCGAAGGCATCGAGCTGACCCTGAAAATGTTCCACGACACCCTCAAGCGTTACCAGCTTGAAGCGATCGATCCGCATGGCGAACCGTTCAATGCCGTTCACCATCAGGCGATGGCCATGCAGGAAAGCGCCGACGTCGAACCGAACAGCGTTCTGAAGGTGTTCCAGAAGGGCTACCAGCTCAATGGCCGCCTGTTGCGTCCGGCCATGGTTGTGGTCAGCAAGGCGCCGGCGCCAATTTCGCCTTCGATTGACGAGAAGGCTTGAAATTAGCCGCAAGGCCCCCATTTAGAAGTCAAGCGTTTAAGTATTACCGCAGTTAGCCACCACTGCTGCGGCAACAAAATCCAAAGTTTCGGGAGAGTGAACATGGGCAAAATTATCGGTATCGACCTGGGGACTACCAACTCCTGCGTCTCCGTGCTGGAAAACGGCGTAGCCAAAGTTATCGAAAACGCCGAAGGCGCGCGTACCACGCCGTCGATCATCGCTTACGCCAACGATGGTGAAATCCTCGTTGGTCAGTCGGCCAAGCGTCAGGCAGTGACCAACCCGCACAACACCCTGTACGCGGTGAAGCGTCTGATCGGTCGCAAGTTCGACGAAGAAGTCGTACAGAAAGACATCAAGATGGTCCCGTACAAAATCGCCAAGGCTGACAACGGCGACGCCTGGGTTGAAGTGAACGGCCAGAAAATGGCGCCGCCACAAATCTCGGCTGAAATTCTGAAGAAGATGAAGAAGACCGCCGAAGACTACCTCGGCGAGCCTGTGACCGAAGCGGTGATCACCGTTCCGGCCTACTTCAACGACAGCCAGCGTCAGGCGACCAAAGACGCCGGCCGCATTGCCGGTCTGGACGTTAAACGTATCATCAACGAACCAACCGCAGCTGCTCTGGCTTACGGTATGGACAAGGCCAAGGGCGATCACACCGTGATCGTTTACGACCTGGGTGGCGGTACTTTCGACGTTTCCGTGATCGAGATCGCTGAAGTTGACGGCGAGCACCAGTTCGAAGTGTTGGCCACCAACGGTGACACCTTCCTCGGCGGTGAAGACTTCGACATTCGTCTGATCGACTACCTCGTTGACGAATTCAAGAAAGAAAGCGGCATGAACCTCAAAGGTGACCCGCTGGCCATGCAGCGCCTGAAAGAAGCCGCTGAGAAAGCCAAGATCGAGCTGTCGTCCGCGCAGTCGACCGACGTCAACCTGCCGTACATCACTGCAGACGCCACCGGTCCTAAGCACCTGAACGTGAAGATTTCGCGTGCCAAGCTCGAAGCTCTGGTTGAAGACCTGGTTCAGCGCACCATCGAACCTTGCCGCATCGCCATGAAAGACGCCGGTATCGACGTTGGCGCGATCAACGACGTGATTCTGGTCGGCGGTCAGACCCGTATGCCGCTGGTGCAGAAGCTGGTGACCGACTTCTTCGGTAAAGAAGCTCGTAAAGACGTGAACCCGGACGAAGCGGTTGCCATGGGTGCTGCGATTCAGGGCGCCGTTCTGGCCGGTGACGTGAAAGACGTTCTGCTGCTCGACGTCAGCCCGCTGACCCTGGGTATCGAAACCATGGGTGGCGTGATGACCGCGCTGATCGAGAAAAACACCACGATTCCTACCAAGAAATCGCAAGTCTTCTCGACTGCCGACGACAACCAGGGCGCTGTGACCATTCACGTTCTGCAAGGTGAGCGTAAGCAAGCCGCACAGAACAAGTCCCTGGGCAAGTTCGACCTGGCCGACATTCCACCAGCTCCACGTGGCGTGCCACAGATCGAAGTGACCTTCGACATCGACGCTAATGGCATTCTGCACGTTGGTGCGAAAGACAAGGCGACCGGTAAAGAGCAGAAGATCACCATCAAGGCCAACTCCGGTCTGTCGGATGAAGAAATTCAGAAGATGGTTCGCGATGCCGAGCTGAACGCCGAGGAAGACCGCAAGTTCGCTGAACTGGCTGAATCCCGTAACAAGGGTGATGCACTGGTTCACTCGACTCGCAAAATGGTTACCGAAGCGGGCGACAAGGTCAGCGCTGAAGAGAAGACCGCGATCGAAGCCGCTGTGGTTGCACTGGAAGCCGCTGTGAAAGGCGACGACAAGGCTGCCATCGAAGCGAAGATCGAAGAGCTGTCGAAAGTCTCGGCTCCGGTTGCTCAGAAGATGTACGCCGAACAGGCTCAGCCTGCTGAAGGCGCGGCACCGCACGACGAGAAAGCTGAAAAGGCTGACGATGTTGTCGATGCCGAGTTCGAAGAAGTCAAAGACCACAAGTAAGTTGTTGGTCGGCCGGTTGACTGCCTTGCGGCGGTGACTGGTAGGATGTCGCCGCGCGGGAGCTTGCTCCCGCGTTGGCGTATCTGGAATACACGAATTTTTACAGCATGCGACAAGGTTCGCCTGCTGCTGGTATGGCCGGGAATGCTCCTGCTTTTCGCGCCGCAAGTACCAAAAGAAACAAAGACCAGGATCGTTGAATTGACGTGAGTTGGGTCCGGGCCTGTATTGGGGCTCAACGAGTTTGGCCATCCTCAGGAGGGGTTTGCCGAACGTCCTCAAGAGTGCAAAAGACTTATGGCAAAGCGTGACTATTACGAAGTATTGGGTGTAGAGCGTGGTTCAAGCGATGCAGACCTGAAGAAGGCCTATCGTCGTCTGGCGATGAAGCATCACCCGGACCGTAATCCCGATGACAAAGCGTCGGAAGAACTGTTCAAAGAGGCCAACGAGGCCTACGAAGTATTGTCCGATTCGAGCAAGCGCGCGGCGTACGACCAGTACGGTCATGCTGGCGTCGACCCAAGCATGGGTGGCGGTGGCGCCGGTTTCGGCGGGCAGAACTTCTCCGACATCTTTGGCGATGTCTTCAGTGACTTCTTCGGTGGCGGTCGTGGCGGTTCCCGTGGCGGCGCCCAGCGCGGCAGCGATCTGCGCTACACCCTGGAGCTGAATCTGGAAGAAGCGGTGCGCGGCACTACCGTGAATATCCGCGTTCCGACACTGGTCAATTGCAAGCCATGCGATGGTTCCGGTGCGAAGAAAGGCTCGTCGCCATCAACCTGCCCGACCTGCGGCGGCATCGGCCAGGTGCGTATGCAGCAGGGCTTCTTCTCGGTGCAGCAGACCTGCCCGCGCTGCCATGGCCAAGGCAAGATCATTTCCGATCCGTGCGATTCCTGCCACGGCGACGGTCGCGTCGAAGAGTACAAGACCCTGTCGGTGAAGGTGCCGGCTGGCGTTGATACCGGCGACCGCATTCGTCTGTCTGGCGAGGGCGAGGCGGGCACCCAGGGCGGCCCGACCGGCGACCTGTACGTGGTGATCAACGTGCGCGAACACGACATCTTCCAGCGCGATGGCAAACATCTGTTCTGCGAAGTGCCGATCAGCTTTGTTGATGCGGCGCTCGGCGGCGAGCTGGAAATCCCGACCCTCGACGGTCGCGTCAAACTGAAAATCCCTGAAGGCACCCAGACCGGCAAGCAGTTCCGTGTACGCGGCAAAGGCGTGGCGCCGGTGCGGGGCGGTGGTGCGGGCGACTTGATGTGCCGTGTAGCGGTCGAGACCCCGGTCAATCTGAATCGTCGTCAGCGCGAATTGCTCGAAGAGTTCCGCAGCTCGCTGGCGGATGACAACAGTCACTCGCCAAAAACCACCGGTTGGTTCGATGGCGTGAAGCGCTTCTTCGGCGATCTGTAAGGAGTCGGCATGCGACGTATAGCTGTGATGGGCGCCGCCGGGCGCATGGGCAAGATTCTGGTCGAGGCCGTGCAACAGCGCGCGCCGCTGACCGGCCTGACCGCGGCGATCGTTCGTCCCGGCAGTACGCTGATCGGGGTGGATGCCGGTGAGCTGGCTTCGCTGGGTCGCATCGGTGTGCCGTTGTCCGGCAATCTCGAATCGGTGGCTGAAGAGTTCGATGTGCTGATCGATTTCACCCTGCCGGAAGTCATGCTGAAAAACCTCGCGTTCTGTCGCAAGGCTGGCAAGGCCATGGTCATCGGCACCACCGGGCTCGACGCTGCGCAGAAGCAGCTGCTGGCTGAGGCGGGCAAGGATATTCCGATCGTCTTCGCGGCCAACTTCAGTGTCGGGGTCAACCTGTCGCTGAAGCTGCTCGAAATGACCGCTCGGGTGCTGGGCGATGATGCGGACATCGAGATCATCGAGGCGCATCACCGGCACAAGATCGATGCGCCTTCGGGCACGGCCCTGCGCATGGGTGAAGTGATCGCCGAGGCGCTGGATCGTGATCTGCAGAAGGTTGCGGTCTATGGCCGTGAAGGCCACACCGGTGCGCGCGAGCGGGAAACCATCGGTTTCGCTACCGTGCGTGGTGGTGATGTGGTCGGCGATCACACCGTGCTGTTCGCTTGCGAAGGCGAGCGCCTGGAGATCACGCACAAGGCTTCCAGTCGCATGACTTTTGCCAAGGGCGCGGTGCGTGCGGCGTTGTGGCTGGATGGTCGCGAGCCGGGTCTGTATGACATGCAGGACGTGCTCGACCTGCATTAATTGACTGCTTTACCCAGCGCAAACGCCCGGTTTGCGCTGGTTTTTCTACACCGCGCGACGGCCTGTCGCATTCTCCGGCCTTTTAGGCTCTTTAGCGGTGGACCAAAAAAGCCTTTTTCTGTAAGCTACAGCTTTAGTGTGTCCACTAAAAGCGCGCAGAATAATTCAGTGAAGAAGCGGGGTGACGTGTCCATACGTCACTCCGCTTTTTTACAACCTGCGATTGCCCTTTCATGCGTTATTTACGGGAGGTCTTCTTGACTAAGCCAGCCATACTCGCCCTTGCTGATGGCAGCATTTTTCGCGGCGAAGCCATTGGAGCCGACGGTCAAACCGTTGGTGAGGTGGTGTTCAACACCGCAATGACCGGCTATCAGGAAATCCTTACCGATCCTTCCTACGCCCAACAGATCGTTACCCTGACTTACCCGCACATCGGCAACACCGGCACCACGCCGGAAGACGCCGAGTCTGACCGCGTATGGTCCGCTGGCCTGGTCATCCGTGACCTGCCGCTGGTAGCGAGCAACTGGCGTAACACGATGTCCCTGTCCGACTACCTGAAAGCCAACAATGTTGTGGCAATCGCTGGTATCGATACTCGTCGCCTGACCCGCATCCTGCGTGAAAAAGGCGCACAGAACGGCTGCATCATGGCCGGCGACAACATCTCCGAAGAAGCTGCAATTGCCGCTGCGCAAGGCTTCCCGGGCCTGAAGGGCATGGATCTGGCGAAAGTCGTCAGCACCAAGGAAAAGTACGAATGGCGCTCCACTGTCTGGGACTTGAAGACCGACAGCCACGCGACCATCGAAGCGTCCGAGTTGCCGTACCACGTGGTTGCCTACGACTACGGCGTCAAACTGAACATCCTGCGCATGCTGGTCGAGCGCGGCTGCCGCGTGACCGTGGTGCCGGCGCAAACCCCGGCTGCCGATGTGCTGGCACTCAAGCCGGACGGCGTGTTTCTGTCCAACGGCCCTGGTGACCCGGAGCCTTGCGACTACGCAATCAAGGCGATCAAGGAAGTGCTGGAAACCGAAATTCCTGTCTTCGGTATCTGCCTCGGTCACCAGCTGCTGGCTCTGGCCTCCGGCGCCAAGACCCTGAAAATGGGCCACGGCCACCACGGTGCCAACCACCCGGTACAGGATCTGGACACTGGCGTCGTGATGATCACGAGCCAGAACCACGGTTTTGCAGTTGACGAAGCGACCCTGCCGGCCAACGTGCGTGCGATCCACAAGTCGCTGTTCGACGGCACCCTGCAAGGCATCGAACGCACCGACAAGAGCGCGTTCAGCTTCCAGGGCCACCCTGAAGCGAGCCCGGGCCCGAACGATGTGGCGCCCCTGTTCGACCGCTTCATCAACGAGATGGCCAAGCGACGCTAAGCGTTCGCCTTGAGACTGTAGCGAGAAGCCCTCGAGGGCGGCCCCGATACCGGTGGCGCCCCTCAGGGCTTCAGAAATCGATCAAGACGGCTTGCCGACTGACCTGCGGATTTGAGTGACAAACCCATGCCAAAACGTACAGACATTAAAAGCATCCTGATTCTCGGCGCTGGCCCGATCGTTATCGGCCAGGCCTGCGAATTCGACTACTCCGGCGCCCAGGCCTGCAAAGCCCTGCGCGAAGAGGGTTACCGCGTCATCCTGGTGAACTCCAACCCGGCCACCATCATGACCGACCCGGACATGGCCGACGCGACCTACATCGAGCCGATCAAATGGCAGACCGTGGCCAAGATCATCGAAAAAGAGCGTCCGGATGCCGTGCTGCCAACCATGGGCGGCCAAACTGCTCTGAACTGCGCCCTGGACCTGGAGCGCGAAGGCGTTCTGGAAAAGTTCGGCGTGGAAATGATCGGCGCCAACGCCGACACCATCGACAAGGCTGAAGACCGTTCGCGTTTCGACAAGGCCATGAAGTCGATCGGCCTGGAATGCCCGCGTTCCGGTATCGCCCACAGCATGGAAGAAGCCAACGCCGTCCTCGAGCGTCTGGGTTTCCCGTGCATCATCCGTCCGTCCTTCACCATGGGCGGCACCGGCGGCGGTATCGCGTACAACCGTGAAGAGTTCGAAGAAATCTGCGCCCGCGGTCTGGACCTGTCGCCGACCAAAGAGCTGCTGATCGACGAGTCGCTGATCGGCTGGAAAGAATATGAAATGGAAGTTGTCCGCGACAAAAAGGACAACTGCATCATCGTCTGCTCGATCGAAAACTTCGACCCGATGGGCGTGCACACCGGTGACTCGATCACCGTTGCTCCGGCACAGACCCTGACCGACAAGGAATACCAGATCCTGCGTAACGCCTCGCTGGCGGTACTGCGCGAGATCGGCGTCGAGACCGGCGGTTCCAACGTGCAGTTCGGTATCTGCCCGGACACCGGCCGCATGGTCGTGATCGAGATGAACCCGCGTGTATCGCGTTCCTCGGCACTGGCTTCGAAAGCCACCGGTTTCCCGATCGCCAAAGTCGCGGCCAAGCTGGCTGTGGGCTACACCCTCGACGAACTGTCGAACGACATCACCGGCGGCAAGACCCCGGCGTCCTTCGAGCCGTCGATCGACTACGTCGTGACCAAGCTGCCACGTTTCGCTTTCGAGAAATTCGCCAACGCTGACGCACGCCTGACCACTCAAATGAAGTCGGTCGGCGAAGTCATGGCCATCGGTCGCACCTTCCAGGAATCCCTGCAGAAAGCCCTGCGCGGTCTGGAAGTCGGTGTTTGCGGTCTGGACGAGAAGCTCGACCTGAGCAATCCGGAAAGCATGAGCATCCTCAAGCGCGAGCTGACCGTGCCGGGCGCCGAGCGTATCTGGTACGTGGCGGACGCCTTCCGCGCCGGCATGACTGTCGAAGACATCTTCGGCATGAACATGATCGACCCGTGGTTCCTGGTGCAGATCGAAGATCTGATCAAGGACGAAGAGAAGGTCAAGACCCTCGGTCTGTCCGCCATCGACCGCGACCTGATGTTCAAACTCAAGCGCAAAGGCTTCTCCGATCAGCGTCTGGCAAAACTGCTGGGTGTGACCGAGAAGAATCTGCGTACTCACCGTCAAAAACTGGAAGTGTTCCCGGTCTACAAGCGCGTTGACACCTGCGCCGCCGAGTTCGCCACCGACACCGCTTACCTCTACTCGACTTACGAGGAAGAGTGCGAAGCCGCGCCGTCCGGTCGCGACAAGATCATGATTCTGGGTGGCGGTCCGAACCGTATCGGCCAGGGCATCGAGTTCGACTACTGCTGCGTACACGCGGCCCTCGCACTGCGCGAAGACGGCTACGAAACCATCATGGTCAACTGCAACCCGGAAACCGTTTCCACCGACTACGACACTTCCGACCGTCTGTACTTCGAGCCGGTAACCCTGGAAGACGTGCTGGAAATCTGCCGCGTCGAGAAGCCGAAGGGCGTAATCGTTCAGTACGGCGGCCAGACGCCGCTGAAACTGGCGCGTGCCCTCGAAGCCGCTGGCGTGCCGATCATCGGTACCAGCCCTGACGCCATCGACCGCGCCGAAGACCGCGAGCGCTTCCAGCAAATGGTTGAACGCCTGAACTTGCGTCAGCCGCCAAACGCCACCGTGCGCAGCGAAGATGAAGCCGTTCGCGCTGCGGCGAAAATCGGTTATCCGCTGGTGGTGCGCCCGTCCTACGTATTGGGCGGCCGCGCGATGGAAATCGTTTACAAGGAAGACGAACTCAAGCGCTACCTGCGTGATGCGGTGCAAGTGTCCAACGACAGCCCGGTGCTGCTCGACCACTTCCTCAACTGCGCCATCGAGATGGACGTGGATGCGGTCTGCGACGGCAAAGACGTGGTGATCGGCGCGATCATGCAGCACATCGAACAGGCGGGCGTTCACTCCGGTGACTCCGCGTGCTCGCTGCCGCCTTACTCGCTGCCGGCGCACATCCAGGACGAGATGCGCGAACAGGTCAAGAAAATGGCCCTGGAACTGGGCGTTGTCGGCCTGATGAACGTGCAACTGGCGCTGCAGGGCGAAGACATCTACGTCATCGAAGTCAACCCGCGCGCTTCGCGTACCGTGCCGTTCGTGTCCAAGTGCATCGGTGTTTCCCTGGCAATGATCGCGGCTCGCGTCATGGCCGGTAAGACTCTGAAGGAAATCGGCTTCACCAAGGAAATCATCCCGAACTTCTACAGCGTGAAAGAGGCGGTGTTCCCGTTCGCCAAATTCCCTGGTGTTGACCCGATCCTCGGCCCAGAGATGAAGTCCACCGGTGAAGTGATGGGCGTCGGCGACACCTTCGGTGAAGCATTCGCCAAGGCCCAGATGGGCGCCAGCGAAGTGCTGCCGACCGGCGGTACCGCGTTCATCAGCGTGCGTGATGATGACAAGCCGCTGGTTGCAGGCGTGGCCCGTGATCTGATCAACTTGGGCTTCGAAGTGGTCGCGACTGCCGGCACTGCCAAGCTGATCGAAGCTGCAGGCCTGAAAGTGCGCCGTGTGAACAAGGTGACCGAGGGGCGTCCGCACGTGGTTGACATGATCAAGAATGACGAAGTCACTCTGATCATCAACACCACCGAAGGCCGTCAGTCGATCGCTGATTCCTACTCCATTCGTCGTAATGCCCTGCAGCACAAGATCTACTGCACCACCACCATTGCTGCGGGCGAAGCTATCTGCGAAGCGCTGAAGTTCGGTCCCGAGAAGACCGTGCGCCGCTTGCAGGATCTACACGCAGGATTGAAGGCATGATCAAATACCCAATGACCGTCCAGGGCGCGAAAGCCCTGGAAGAAGAACACGCTCACCTGACCAAGGTCGTTCGTCCGAAGCTCAGCCAGGACATCGGTACCGCTCGCGAGTTGGGTGACCTGAAGGAAAACGCTGAATACCATGCCGCCCGCGAACAGCAAGGCATGGTCGAGGCGCGGATCCGTGACATCGAAGGCCGGATTCAGAATCAGGTCATCATCGACGTCACGACTATCCCGCACACCGGCAAAGTGATCTTCGGTACTACCGTCGAAATCGCCAACGTCGAGACTGATGAAAGCGTCACTTACCACATCGTGGGTGAGGATGAGGCTGACTTCAAACTCGGCAAGATTTCGGTCGGCTCGCCATTGGCCCGTGCCTTGATCGGCAAGGAAGAGGGTGATGTGGTCGCCGTGAAAACGCCGAGTGGCGTTATCGAGTACGAGATTGTCGAAGTCCGTCACATCTGAAGGCAGGCGCCCGCTACGTGCGGGCGCCATGCTTTGGCAGCTGACCCAGATGTTGTGGGTCGGCGGCTTCTGGTTGATATATCTCGGTTTGCGACCGGTGTTGGGCAAGATTGGCCTGGCACCGTTGCTGATCGATGAAGTTGCCGATGCATTCGAAGTGCCGGTGGCGGGTTTTGCCGCGGCATGCGTGATTTTTCAGGCTTTGGTGCTGGTACAGGCCGATGGCCTTGCCAGTCTATGGCGGGATTTTCGCGGGCAGGTGTTGCTGATGGCGTTGTATGCGTGTGCGATGTTTATTGCAGTGCGTGTCGGCTGGCCGCAAGCGCAGCGCTGGCAGGAATTCAGTTTTCTGCTGTTGGGCTTCTCCGGTGTGGTGTTGGTGTTGCAGCCACTGCCGGGATGGAGTGGCAGGGTGCGCGAAGCACACCCTTGACCCTTGTCATCACTTGAAGCGATGAACGTTCGACAGCTGCTTGTTGACGCTGAAGTTCTTGCGATAAACCAGTGCCATCTTGCCGATGACCTGAACCAGGTCAGCCTTGCCGACCTTGCACAATTCTGCAATGTGCGCCAGGCGCGACTCGCGATCGAGGATGTTGAGCTTGATCTTGATCAGCTCGTGATCCGCCAGTGCGCGTTCGAGTTCGGCTAATACACCTTCAGTCAGACCGTTGTCCGCCACCGTCAAAACCGGCTTCAGGTGGTGGCCAATGGATTTGTACTGTTTCTTCTGCTCTGGAGTGAGCGGCATAATCTGACCCTTTCGTCTGGATTCTGTAAAATGGCGGCCATTTTACCCGAGGGTTCGTGGATCCGCCCAATTAATCACGACCCTAATCATCGAGGTGCCCAATGGCGCGTTCCAAGACAAGCCTTGGTTGGCTGAAACGACATGTCAACGATCCTTATGTGAAGCAGGCGCAGAAGGATGGCTACCGTTCGCGTGCAAGTTACAAGCTTCTGGAGATCCAGGAGAAATACAAGCTGATCCGTTCCGGCATGAGCGTTGTCGACCTGGGCGCAGCGCCCGGCGGCTGGTCGCAGGTCACCAGCCGGCTGATCGGCGGTCAGGGGCGTCTGATCGCTTCGGACATTCTGGAAATGGACAGCATCCCGGACGTTACCTTCATTCAGGGTGACTTCACCGAGGACGAAGTGCTCGCGCGAATCCTTGAGGCCGTGGGTAATTCGCAGGTGGACCTTGTGATTTCCGATATGGCCCCCAATATGAGTGGTACGCCTGAAGTGGATATGCCGAAAGCCATGTTCCTTTGCGAACTGGCGCTTGATCTAGCGGAACGGATACTCAAGCCGGGTGGCAATTTCGTGATCAAGATCTTTCAGGGTGAAGGTTTCGATGTTTACCTGAAGGATGCTCGCAAGAAATTCGACAAGATCCAGATGATCAAGCCGGATTCTTCCCGAGGCAGCTCCCGCGAGCAATATATGCTGGCTTGGGGTTACCGCGGTGGTAACGAGTAAAACGAGGTTTTTTGCCGGGGCGATAGGTTTTTCGTATTTTGCCCCGCGTGCATAAGCGAATATTGTGTAGAAAGTGTTTCACAAAGGGTTACAGACGGCGCCTGCCAGAGTTGTAGGTAATGTAGTAAGTTAGGCCGGTGAATATCATGCGAAGCGCGCGCCAGTAGCGGAGCTTGCTTCAGAGGGTAGTTAATTGAACGATATGGCAAAGAATCTGATCCTGTGGTTGATCATCGCGGCAGTCCTCGTGACGGTGATGAACAACTTCTCCAGCCCTAACGAGCCGCAGACCCTCAACTATTCCGACTTCATCCAGCAGGTCAAGGATGGCAAGGTCGAGCGCGTAGCCGTTGATGGCTATGTGATTACCGGCAAGCGCAACGATGGCGACAGCTTCAAGACCATTCGTCCGGCGATCCAGGACAATGGCCTGATCGGCGACCTGGTCGACAACCACGTTGTGGTTGAGGGCAAGCAGCCTGAACAGCAAAGCATCTGGACTCAACTCCTGGTGGCGAGCTTCCCGATCCTGGTGATCATCGCGGTGTTCATGTTCTTCATGCGCCAGATGCAGGGCGGTGCTGGCGGCAAGGGCGGACCGATGAGCTTCGGCAAGAGCAAGGCACGCCTGCTTTCCGAAGATCAGGTGAAAACCACCTTGGCTGACGTTGCAGGTTGCGACGAAGCCAAGGAAGAGGTCGGCGAGCTGGTTGAGTTCCTGCGTGATCCGGGCAAGTTCCAGCGCCTGGGTGGTCGTATTCCTCGCGGCGTATTGATGGTCGGCCCTCCGGGTACCGGTAAAACCTTGCTGGCCAAGGCGATTGCCGGCGAAGCGAAGGTTCCGTTCTTCACTATTTCCGGTTCCGACTTCGTTGAAATGTTCGTGGGTGTTGGTGCAAGCCGCGTTCGCGACATGTTCGAGCAGGCCAAGAAGCATGCGCCGTGCATCATCTTCATCGACGAAATCGACGCCGTCGGTCGCCACCGTGGCGCCGGCATGGGCGGCGGTCACGACGAGCGTGAGCAGACTCTCAACCAGTTGCTGGTAGAGATGGATGGCTTTGAAATGAATGACGGCATCATCGTGATCGCCGCTACCAACCGTCCTGACGTACTCGACCCTGCGCTGCTGCGTCCGGGCCGTTTCGACCGTCAGGTCGTTGTAGGTTTGCCGGATATCCGTGGTCGCGAGCAGATCCTCAAGGTTCACATGCGCAAAGTGCCAATGGGTGACGACGTTGCCCCGGCCGTTATCGCACGTGGTACCCCGGGCTTCTCTGGTGCCGATCTGGCCAACCTGGTCAACGAAGCGTCGCTGTTCGCTGCACGCAGCGGCAAGCGCATCGTCGAAATGAAAGAGTTCGAGCTGGCCAAAGACAAGATCATGATGGGCGCCGAGCGCAAATCGATGGTCATGTCCGAGAAAGAGAAGCAGAACACCGCTTATCACGAAGCGGGTCACGCTATTGTCGGTCGCGTCGTACCTGAGCATGATCCGGTCTACAAGGTTTCGATCATTCCACGTGGTCGTGCGCTGGGTGTGACCATGTTCCTGCCGGAAGAAGATCGCTACAGCCTGTCCAAACGTGCGTTGATCAGTCAGATCTGCTCGCTGTACGGTGGCCGTATCGCTGAAGAAATGACCCTTGGTTTCGACGGTGTGACCACCGGCGCTTCCAACGACATCATGCGTGCCAGTCAGATTGCGCGGAACATGGTGACCAAGTGGGGTCTGTCGGAAAAGCTCGGTCCGCTGATGTACGCCGAAGAAGAGGGTGAAGTGTTCCTCGGTCGCGGTGGTGGCGGTCAGAATGCAAGTTTCTCCGGTGAGACTGCCAAGCTGATCGACTCCGAAGTGCGCAGCATCATTGACCAGTGCTACGGCACGGCCAAGCAGATCCTCACGGACAACCGTGACAAGCTGGATGCCATGGCTGATGCGCTGATGAAGTACGAAACCATCGATGCCGAGCAGATCGACGACATCATGGCGGGTCGTACGCCTCGCGAACCGCGTGACTGGACCGGTGGCACGGGTACGCCCCCGCCTCCAGTGATTCAGGATGAGCGCCCGGAAACACCGATCGGCGGTCCGGCTGCTGACGTTTAAGGCTTGAAATGACTTCTGTACAGTCCCTGACCCGGTTGCCTTGCGGCAACCGGGTTCTTGATTTGGCCCAGACGCATGTCATGGGTATTCTCAATGTCACTCCCGATTCCTTTTCCGACGGTGGCCGATACAACCAGCTCGACGTGGCCTTGCGCCACGCCGAAGCCATGGTGGCTGCTGGTGCGACGCTGATCGATGTCGGCGGCGAATCGACCCGGCCTGGCGCTCGAGCGGTTTCGCCGTTGGAAGAGTTGGAACGCGTAGCTCCGATCGTGGAGTTGATCAATCGCGAGCTGGATGTAGTCATCTCGGTCGATACTTCGACGCCAGCGGTGATGCGTGAAACGGCGCGCCTGGGTGCCGGGTTGATCAATGATGTGCGCTCGCTGCGCCGCGATGGCGCGCTGGATGCCGCAGCCGCGACCGGGTTGCCGGTCTGCCTGATGCACATGCTCGGCGAGCCGGGTGACATGCAGGACAATCCGCATTATCAGGACGTTACCCGGGAAGTGGGTGAGTTTCTGGCAGAGCGCATGACTCAATGTGCGGCGGCGGGTATTCCTGCCGAACGGATCATTCTTGATCCCGGTTTCGGTTTCGCGAAAACCCTGCAGCACAATCTAAGCTTGTTCAAGCATATGGAAGCCCTGCATGCGCTGGGGCGTCCGCTATTGGTTGGTGTCTCACGCAAAAGCATGATTGGCCACGCATTGAACCGCCTCGTGGGTGAGCGTCTTTATGGTGGTCTGGCTCTCGCAGCACTCGCTTCGGTTAAAGGAGCGCGTATATTGCGCGTCCATGATGTGGCGGAAACGGTAGACGTGGTGCGCATGCTCGCGGCCGTGGAATCAGCCGAATAAAAATGATGGAGCACTTATGAGCAAGAAATACTTTGGTACTGACGGTATTCGTGGTCGTGTGGGTGAATATCCGATCACTCCTGACTTCATGCTTAAGCTCGGCTGGGCGGCGGGTATGGCCTTTCGCAAGATGGGCGCCTGCAAGGTGCTGGTCGGCAAGGACACGCGCATCTCTGGCTACATGTTCGAATCGGCACTTGAAGCAGGCCTGACCTCGGCTGGTGCGGACGTGATGCTGCTCGGTCCGATGCCGACGCCTGCCATTGCTTATCTGGCGCGCACGTTCCAGGCTGAAGCCGGGATCGTGATCAGTGCTTCGCACAATCCGCATGACGATAACGGCATCAAGTTTTTCTCCGGCAAGGGCACAAAGCTGCCTGATGAGCTGGAGCTGATGATCGAAGAGCTGCTCGATACCCCAATGACTGTGGTTGAGTCGAGCAAGATCGGCAAGGTGTCGCGCATCAATGACGCCTCCGGCCGCTACATCGAATTCTGCAAAAGCAGTGTGCCGACCGGTACCAGTTTTTCCGGTTTGAAGATCGTGATCGATTGTGCGCACGGTGCGACCTACAAGGTTGCTCCGAGTGTGTTCCGTGAGCTGGGTGCTGAAGTGGTCGTGCTGTCGGCGCAGCCCAACGGTCTGAACATCAATGACAATTGCGGCTCGACCCATATGGGTCAGCTGCAGGCCGCGGTTCTGGCCGAGCACGCTGATCTGGGCATCGCCTTTGATGGTGACGGTGATCGGGTGTTGATGGTTGATCACACTGGCGCCATCGTTGATGGTGATGAGTTGCTGTTCATCATTGCGCGCGATCTGCACGGGCGGGGCAAATTGCAGGGCGGCGTAGTCGGTACGCTGATGAGCAACCTGGGTCTTGAACTCGCGCTGGCAGAGCTCTCGATTCCATTCATTCGTGCCAATGTCGGTGACCGTTATGTGATCGCCGAACTGCTGGAGCGCGACTGGCTGGTAGGCGGTGAAAACTCGGGGCATATCGTCTGCTTCAATCACACCACCACCGGTGATGCGATCATTGCTGCGCTCCAGGTGCTGATGGCACTGAAGGCCCGTAATGAAGGTCTTGCGCAAACGCGTCAGGCCTTGCGCAAGTGTCCTCAGGTGCTGATCAATGTGCGTTTTGGTGGCGGTGAAAGTCCGCTTGAGCATCCGGCGGTCAAGGAAGCCAGTGCGCGTGTCACCCAGGCAATGGCGGGGCGTGGCCGGGTACTTCTGCGCAAGTCCGGTACAGAGCCTTTGGTGCGCGTGATGGTCGAAGGTGAGGATGAAACTCAGGTTCGCAGCTACGCCGAAGAACTGGCAAAAC
Source organism: Pseudomonas sp. PS01299 (assembly GCF_029960145.1). NCBI lineage: Bacteria > Pseudomonadati > Pseudomonadota > Gammaproteobacteria > Pseudomonadales > Pseudomonadaceae > Pseudomonas > Pseudomonas sp. PS01299. The sequence goes on from NZ_JASCPO010000005.1 coordinate 60,352, forward strand.
TGGTAAGTGAAGTTTCTGCCTGATTCGGCTTGCCAGCCATGATTGTGTTGGGTAACATCTGCGCCCACTTTGACCGACGAGGTACAGCATGCGTCGCCCTATGGTAGCTGGTAACTGGAAGATGCACGGTACCCGCGCCAGCGTCGCTGAGCTGATCAACGGCCTTCGTCATCTGGCCTTGCCAAGCGGTGTTGATGTCGCGGTATTCCCGCCTTGCTTGCATATCAATCAAGTGATTGATGGCTTGAAAGGAAAATCGATTTCGGTCGGTGCGCAGAATTCTGCGGTGGAATCCATGCAAGGTGCATTGACCGGTGAAATTGCACCGAGTCAGTTGGTGGATGCAGGTTGTTCCCTGGTACTTGTCGGGCACTCCGAACGCCGCCAGATAATGGGCGAGCGAGACGGGATGCTGAATCGCAAGTTCGCAGCGGCACAGGCATGTGGCTTGATTCCGGTGTTGTGTGTAGGGGAAACCCTCGAGCAGCGCGAAGCCGGAAAAACTCTTGAAGTTGTCGGGCGTCAGCTGGGCAGCATCATCGAGGAGCTGGGTGTTGGTGCCTTTGCCAAGGCAGTCATTGCTTACGAGCCTGTCTGGGCCATTGGTACCGGACTGACTGCAACGCCGCAACAGGCTCAGGATGTGCATAAAGCCATTCGCGAGCAGTTGGCGGCAGAGAATTCTGAAGTCGCACGAGGTGTGCGGCTTCTATACGGCGGCAGCGTGAAGGCGGCCAATGCGGTCGAACTGTTCGGCATGCCGGATATCGATGGGGGGCTCATTGGTGGAGCTTCCCTGAATGCAGATGAGTTCGGTGCGATTTGTCGCGCCGCGGGAAACTGAAAAAATGCTGGAAACAGTCGTAGTCGTTTTTCATCTGCTGGGTGCATTGGGCGTAGTTGCTCTGGTTTTGCTGCAGCAGGGTAAGGGTGCGGACGCTGGCGCGTCTTTCGGAGCAGGTGCTTCAAATACTGTGTTCGGAAGCCAAGGTTCCTCTACCTTTCTTAGTAAGTTTACTGCTATACTTGCCGCCGGTTTCTTCATAACCAGCTTGGGGTTAGGTTACTTTGCTAAAGAGAAGGCTCATCAGCTGACTCAAGCAGGTTTGCCAGATCCAGCAGTGTTGGAAGTACCTAAGCAACAACAACCGGCTTCTGATGATGTCCCGGTGCTTCAAGAGCAAAAGTCGGCTACTCCAGCGACTGACGTACCTCCAGCTCAAGAGCAGAAGTAAGAAGGGTTTCAAACGTAGTTTTGCCGAGGTGGTGGAATTGGTAGACACGCAACCTTGAGGTGGTTGTGCCCATAGGGTGTAGGGGTTCGAGTCCCCTTCTCGGTACCAATTAGTCAGGAGAGCCCGCTGTCGCGGGCTTTCTTGCAGGTGGAAGGTTACATTGACCCTATAAGGGATCGGTCGTATACTTCCGCCCCAGCTTTGTCGCGGGGTGGAGCAGTCTGGTAGCTCGTCGGGCTCATAACCCGAAGGTCGTCGGTTCAAATCCGGCCCCCGCAACCAGTTTAAGGAGCCCCTTTTCAGGGGCTTTTTGTTAGCTGGACACTTTCTACGCCGATGTTCGACGGCGTTTCAAGGATGGGCGTTTCGCCCATTTTTTTATTTTGCAGCGCATGCATTTACATGCACGAGGGGGTTCAGGTGTCGAGCAAGCTAGAAGAGTTGCAGGCCTTGTTGGCCCCGGTGGTCGTGGCCCTAGGCTATGAATGCTGGGGTATCGAGTTTTCGGCTCAAGGTCGTCACTCGATGTTGCGCGTTTATATCGATAAAGAGGGTGGCGTGCTGGTGGACGATTGCGCCATTGTCAGCCGTCAGATCAGCGGTGTCCTGGATGTTGAAGATCCGATCTCCGTTGAATACACCCTCGAAGTTTCCTCGCCTGGCATGGAACGCCCACTGTTCACTCTTGAGCAGTTTGCAAAATTTGCCGGTGAACAAGTGAAGATCAAGCTGCGCTCGCCTTTTGAAGGTCGACGCAACTTTCAGGGCCTTCTGCGCGGTGTAGAAGAACAGGATGTCGTGGTGCAGGTAGAAGACCATGAATTCCTGTTGCCGATCGATATGATCGACAAGGCCAACATTATTCCCAGTTTTGACTGAGACGCGGATCCCGCGGATCCAATGGCTTGCGAAAGGCGAGGCGTACGATGAGCAAAGAAGTACTGCTGGTTGTTGAGTCGGTATCCAATGAAAAGGGCGTACCGGCAAGCGTGATTTTTGAAGCGCTGGAGCTGGCTCTGGCCACTGCTACCAAAAAGCGTTTTGAAGACGAAGTTGACCTGCGTGTGGAAATTAACCGCCACACCGGTTCCTACGAGACTTTCCGTCGCTGGACAGTCGTCGAAGAGAATGATCTCGACGATCCTGCGATCGAAACCTGGCCAAGCAAGGTTGCCGAAACGCATCCGGGCGCCAAGGTCGGCGACGTCGTCGAAGAAAAGATCGAATCCATCGAGTTCGGCCGCATTGCAGCACAGACCGCCAAACAGGTCATCGTGCAGAAAGTGCGTGAAGCCGAGCGCGCTCAAGTGGTCGACGCCTATCGCGAGCGCCTGGGAGAAATCATCTCCGGCACCGTGAAGAAAGTCACCCGCGACAACGTGATCGTCGATCTGGGCAACAACGCCGAAGCGTTGCTGGCCCGTGAAGACATCATTTCTCGCGAAACCTTCCGTGTCGGTGTGCGTCTGCGTGCACTGCTCAAGGAAATCCGCACCGAGAACCGCGGCCCGCAGCTGATCCTGTCGCGTACCGCGCCGGAAATGCTGATCGAGCTGTTCCGTATCGAAGTGCCGGAAATCGCTGAAGGCCTGATCGAAGTCATGGCGGCGTCCCGTGATCCGGGTTCGCGTGCCAAGATCGCTGTCCGTTCCAAGGACAAGCGCATCGACCCGCAGGGCGCGTGCATCGGTATGCGCGGTTCGCGCGTCCAGGCCGTGTCGGGCGAGTTGGGTGGCGAGCGTGTCGATATCGTCCTGTGGGACGATAACCCGGCGCAGTTCGTGATCAATGCCATGTCGCCGGCAGAAGTGGCGGCCATTATCGTTGACGAAGATGCCCATGCAATGGACATCGCCGTTGGCGCAGACAACCTGGCTCAGGCCATCGGTCGAGGTGGTCAGAACGTGCGTCTGGCGAGCCAGTTGACTGGCTGGACCCTGAACGTGATGACCGAATCGGACATCCAGGCTAAGCAGCAAGCAGAAACCGGCGACATCCTGCGCAACTTCATCGACGAGCTGGAAGTCGACGAAGAACTGGCTCAGGTGCTGGTAGATGAAGGCTTCACCAGCCTGGAAGAGATTGCCTACGTACCGTTGGAAGAAATGCTCAACATCGACGGCTTTGACGAAGATATCGTCAACGAGCTTCGCGCTCGTGCCAAGGATCGTTTGTTGACCAAAGCCATCGCTACTGAGGAAAAGCTGGCAGACGCCCATCCGGCCGAAGACCTGCTCTCGCTTGAGGGTATGGACAAGGATTTGGCGATGGAACTGGCGGTGCGCGGCGTAATTACCCGCGAAGACCTGGCCGAGCAGTCTATTGACGACCTGCTCGACATCGACGGCATTGACGATGATCGTGCCGGCAAGTTGATCATGGCCGCCCGAGCCCACTGGTTCGAGTAATTAGGCGCGGCCTGAGGAGAGAAGTGCATGACGCAAGTCACGGTGAAACAACTGGCCGATGAGGTCAAAACACCGGTAGAGCGCCTGTTGCAGCAGATGCGTGAGGCAGGTCTGCCGCACACCGCCGCCGAAGAAAATGTGACTGACAGTGAGAAGCAATCCCTGCTGACTCACTTGAAGAGCAGCCACAAGGCGAAAGTGGAAGAACCACGCAAGATCACGCTGCAGCGTAAAACCACCAGCACCCTGCGTGTGGCTGGTAGCAAGAGCATCAGCGTTGAAGTTCGCAAGAAGAAAGTTTTCGTACAGCGTAGCCCGGAAGAAATCGAAGCCGAGCGCAAGCGTGAACTGGAAGAGCGTCGCGCAGTAGAAAATGCTGCTCGTCAGAAGGCTGAAGAAGAAGCCAAGCAGCGCGCTGAAGAAGAAGCGCGTCGCCAGCCTGCTGCTGCGCCGTCCGCTCCTGCCGAAGCTGTTGCAGCACCTGCGCCAGTCGCTGAACCCGTGCGCGACGCCGCGCCGGTTGCTGCTGCGCCGGCTGCCGACACTCGCAAGCGTGACGAACAGCGCCGTCCGGACAAGCCACGTGCCGACGATAACAATCGTCGCGGCGGTGGTGGCGATGGCGAGCGCAAAAACGCTCCGCATCGCGCATCGGTCAAAGAAAAAGCGCCGGCTCCACGTGTGGCGCCACGCACTACCGACGAAGAAAGCGATGGCTTCCGTCGTGGTGGTCGCGGCAAGGCCAAGCTGAAAAAACGCAACGCTCACGGTTTCCAGAACCCTACCGGTCCTGTCGTGCGTGAAGTGAAGATCGGCGAGACCATCACTGTTGGCGATCTCGCTCAGCAGATGTCGGTCAAAGCTGCTGAAATCATCAAGTTCATGTTCAAACTGGGCACTCCAGCGACCATCAACCAGGTACTCGATCAGGAAACTGCTCAACTGGTAGCTGAAGAGCTGGGCCACAAAGTGACCCTGGTCAGCGACACCGCCCTGGAAGATTCCCTGGCCGAGTCCCTGAAGTTTGAAGGTGAGGCAGTTTCCCGTGCGCCAGTCGTGACCGTAATGGGCCACGTTGACCACGGTAAGACTTCCCTGCTCGATTACATCCGTCGCGCCAAGGTAGCAGCGGGCGAAGCCGGCGGCATTACCCAGCACATCGGTGCGTACCACGTTGAAACCGACCGCGGCATGGTGACGTTCCTCGACACCCCTGGTCACGCTGCGTTTACCGCAATGCGTGCCCGTGGTGCCAAGGCGACCGACATCGTGATCCTGGTGGTTGCGGCGGACGACGGCGTGATGCCACAAACCATCGAGGCTGTTCAGCACGCTCAGGCGGCTGGCGTTCCTCTGGTGGTTGCGGTGAACAAGATCGACAAGCCGGGTGCCGACCTCGATCGCATCCGCAGCGAACTGTCGGTTCACGGCGTGACTTCCGAAGAGTGGGGCGGCGACACTCCATTCGTACCGGTTTCGGCGAAAATGGGTACCGGCGTTGACGAACTGCTCGAAGCGGTTCTGCTGCAGGCCGAAGTTCTCGAACTGACCGCCACTCCATCGGCTCCTGGCCGTGGTGTTGTCGTTGAATCGCGTCTGGACAAGGGCCGTGGCCCGGTAGCCACTGTTCTGGTTCAGGACGGTACGCTGCGTCAAGGCGACATGGTGCTGGTCGGCTCGAACTATGGCCGCGTGCGCGCCATGCTCGACGAGAACGGCAAGCCGATCAAGGAAGCAGGTCCGGCCATTCCGGTCGAGATCCTGGGTCTTGACGGTACGCCGGACGCTGGCGACGAGATGAGCGTGGTTGCCGACGAGAAGAAAGCCCGTGAAGTGGCTCTGTTCCGTCAAGGCAAGTTCCGCGAAGTCAAACTGGCTCGCGCTCACGCCGGCAAGCTGGAAAACATCTTCGAAAACATGGGCCAGGAAGAGAAGAAGACGCTCAACATCGTCCTCAAATCCGACGTCCGTGGTTCGCTGGAAGCTTTGCAGGGCGCTCTGAACGGCCTGGGCAACGACGAAGTGCAAGTGCGCGTAGTCGGTGGCGGTGTCGGTGGTATCACCGAATCCGACGCCAACCTGGCACTGGCTTCCAACGCTGTACTGTTCGGCTTCAACGTGCGTGCCGATGCTGGCGCACGGAAGATCGTCGAGCAGGAAGGTCTGGACATGCGTTACTACAACGTGATCTACGACATCATCGAAGACGTCAAGAAAGCCCTGACCGGCATGCTCGGCAGCGATGTTCGCGAGAACATCCTGGGTGTGGCCGAAGTGCGTGATGTGTTCCGTTCGCCGAAGTTTGGCGCGATCGCCGGTTGCATGGTGATCGAAGGTGTTGTGCACCGTAACCGTCCGATCCGTGTACTGCGTGAAGACATCGTTATCTTCGAAGGCGAGCTGGAATCCCTGCGCCGCTTCAAGGATGACGCTTCCGAAGTACGTGCCGGCATGGAATGCGGTATCGGCGTGAAGAGCTACAACGACGTCAAAGTCGGTGACAAGATCGAAGTCTTCGAGAAGGTTCAGGTTGCTCGCAGCCTCTGACTCGCGCACTTCAAGGGCCACGCCGAGCCGCCGCATGCAGATGCGCGCCACGGCGTCAGGACTCTAAACGCAACGCCCGGTCTGGCTTTTGTCAGGCCGGGCGTTTGCCGCTTTCAGACCTTGCGGGTTTCACCGTGGGGCAGTAACAGGTAACAAAATCATGGCAAAAGAATACAGCCGTACCCAACGTATCGGCGATCAGATGCAGCGTGAGCTGGCCCAGCTGATCCGTCGTGAAGTCAAAGATCCGCGCGTCGGCCTGGTCACCATTACCGCTGTGGAAGTCAGCCGTGACGTCGGTCACGCGAAGATCTTCATCACCGTGATGGGGCAGGACAACGCTGAAGACATCGCGCAAAGCATTAAGGTGCTCAACGCTGCCGCAGGTTTCCTGCGCATGCAGCTGGCCCGTGAAATGAAGCTGCGCAGCGTGCCGCAATTGCACTTCCACTACGACGAAAGCGTCGTGCGTGGCGCGCATCTGTCGGCCCTGATCGAGCGCGCCGTGGCTGAGGACAATCAGCACCTGGCCGCTGCACCTGAAGACACCAAGGAGTAATTCGGTGGCTCAGGTCAAACGTATCCGTCGTAACGTCAGCGGTATCATCCTGCTCGACAAGCCGCTGGGGTTCACCTCCAACGCCGCGTTGCAGAAGGTTCGCTGGTTGCTCAACGCCGAGAAGGCCGGTCACACCGGCAGTCTCGACCCGCTGGCCACCGGTGTATTGCCGCTGTGCTTTGGCGAGGCAACGAAGTTCTCGCAGTACCTGCTCGATTCCGACAAGGGTTACGAAACCCTGGCGCAACTGGGCAAGACCACTACCACGGCGGACGCCGAGGGTGAGGTTTTGCAGGAGCGCCCGGTGACCGTTGGTCGCGCCGATGTCGAAGCGGTTCTGCCGAAATTTCGTGGGCAAATCAGTCAGATACCGCCGATGTACTCGGCACTCAAGCGTGACGGTCAGCCGCTCTACAAGCTGGCCCGTGCAGGCGAAGTAGTGGAGCGCGAACCGCGTTCTGTTACTATTGCGCGCTTGGAATTGCTGGCCTTCGAAGGCGATACTGCGCGTCTTGCGGTGGATTGCAGCAAGGGCACCTATATCCGCACCCTGGTGGAGGATATCGGTGAGCAACTCGGTTGTGGTGCGTACGTCGCGGAACTGCGTCGTACCCAGGCCGGGCCTTTCACCCTGGCGCAGACTGTGACCCTCGAAGAGCTGGAAGCGGTACATGCCGAAGGCGGCAACGAAGCGGTCGACCGCTTCCTGATGCCATCGGACAGCGGCTTGCAGGATTGGCCGCTGCTGCACTTCTCCGAAGCGAGTGCGTTCTACTGGCTCAACGGCCAGCCGGTACGCGCCCCGGATGCTCCGAAGTTCGGCATGGTACGGGTACAGGATCACAATGGTCGCTTCATCGGTATCGGTGAAGTGAGCGAAGACGGGCGCATCGCGCCGCGTCGACTGATTCGGTCAGAATGACCGAACGAGTGTGGCTGTTAACAGGCACGGTCACTACTCATTTATAGATACAGGGATTTGTCCCTGGCCTGTTGAAACTGTTTTTGAAACAGTTTCCTGATAAAAGGATTGCCTCATGGCTCTCGACGTTCAAGAAAAAGCTCAAATCGTTGCCGACTACCAGCAAGCTGTTGGTGATACTGGTTCGCCAGAAGTGCAAGTTGCACTGCTGACCGCCAACATCAACAAACTGCAAGGTCACTTCAAGGCCAACGGTAAAGACCACCACTCCCGTCGTGGTCTGATCCGCATGGTAAACCAGCGTCGTAAGCTGCTGGATTACCTGAAAGGCAAAGATCTGAGCCGTTACAGCGCTCTGATCGGCCGCCTGGGTCTGCGTCGCTAATCAGCGATTGCGCTATGAGGTTGGTTGTCTGTCAGGCATCAGCGGTTTTCCGCTGGTGGCTGGCAGGCTCCCAGCCTCAAGTTTTATCTGCACTACCGTTTTACCCGGACAGTCAGCGGGCCGATTCCCGACATTGCCCAAGAATTTCGCAAGAAACCAGTTCCCCCAAGAGCCACAAAGAAGGTAGGACACCGTGAACCCGGTAATCAAAAAATTCCAGTTCGGTCAGTCGACCGTTACCCTCGAGACTGGCCGTATCGCCCGTCAGGCCTCCGGCGCAGTATTGGTCACCGTTGACGACGACGTCAGCGTATTGGTGACCGTAGTCGGTGCCAAGCAAGCCGATCCAGGCAAGGGCTTCTTCCCTCTGTCCGTTCACTACCAGGAAAAGACTTACGCTGCCGGTAAGATCCCTGGCGGTTTCTTCAAGCGTGAAGGCCGTCCTTCCGAGAAAGAAACCCTGACTTCCCGACTGATCGACCGTCCGATCCGTCCGCTGTTCCCGGAAGGCTTCATGAACGAAGTGCAGGTTGTCTGCACCGTCGTTTCCACCAGCAAGAAGACCGATCCGGACATCGCTGCGATGATCGGTACCTCGGCTGCCCTGGCCATCTCGGGCATTCCGTTCGACGGCCCGATCGGCGCCGCTCGCGTCGCTTTCCACGAAAGCACCGGCTACCTGCTCAACCCGACCTACGAGCAGCAAGCTGCTTCGAGCCTGGACATGGTCGTTGCCGGCACCTCCGACGCCGTACTGATGGTTGAATCGGAAGCCAAAGAGCTGACCGAAGACCAGATGCTGGGCGCGGTACTGTTTGCTCACGACGAGTTCCAGGTGGTGATCAACGCCGTCAAAGAACTGGCCGCTGAAGCTGCCAAGCCAACCTGGACCTGGGCTCCGGCTCCAGAAGCCACCGAACTGCTGGGCGCGATCCGTGCCGAGTTCGGCGAAGCGATCTCCCAGGCTTACACCATCACCGTCAAGGCTGACCGCTACGCACGTCTGGGCGAGCTGAAAGACCAGGTCGTTGCCAAGCTGTCCGGCGAAGAAGGCCAGCCTTCTGCTGCTGACGTCAAAGCCGCTTTCGGCGAAATCGAATACCGCACCGTTCGCGAAAACATCGTTAACGGCAAGCCACGTATCGACGGCCGCGACACCCGCACCGTACGTCCGCTGAACATCGAAGTCGGCGTTCTGCCTAAGACTCACGGTTCGGCGCTGTTCACCCGTGGCGAAACCCAGGCTCTGGTAGTCGCGACGCTGGGTACTGCCCGCGACGCACAGCTGCTGGACACCCTGGAAGGCGAGAAAAAAGACCCGTTCATGCTGCACTACAACTTCCCTCCGTTCTCGGTGGGCGAGTGTGGTCGCATGGGTGGCGCTGGTCGTCGTGAAATCGGTCACGGCCGTCTGGCCCGTCGCTCCGTTTCGGCCATGCTGCCGGCCGCTGACGTGTTCCCGTACACCATCCGTGTGGTTTCGGAAATCACCGAATCCAACGGTTCGAGCTCGATGGCTTCCGTTTGCGGCGCTTCCCTGGCCCTGATGGACGCTGGTGTGCCAATGAAGGCACCGGTTGCCGGTATCGCCATGGGTCTGGTTAAAGAAGGCGAGAAGTTCGCCGTCCTGACCGACATCCTGGGTGACGAAGACCACCTGGGCGACATGGACTTCAAAGTAGCCGGTACCGCCAAAGGCGTTACCGCGCTGCAGATGGACATCAAGATCAAGGGCATCACCGAAGAGATCATGGAAATCGCTCTGGGCCAAGCCCTGGAAGCGCGCCTGAACATCCTCGGCCAGATGAACCAGATCATCGGCCAGTCGCGTACCGAACTGTCGGCCAACGCTCCGACCATGATCGCGATGAAGATCGACACCGACAAGATTCGTGACGTTATCGGTAAAGGTGGCGCGACCATCCGTGCGATCTGCGAAGAAACCAAGGCTTCGATCGACATCGAAGACGACGGTTCGATCAAGATCTTCGGCGAAACCAAGGATGCCGCAGAGGCTGCTCGTCAGCGCGTTCTGAGCATCACTGCAGAAGCCGAGATCGGCAAGATCTACGTCGGCAAGGTTGAACGCATCGTCGACTTCGGCGCATTCGTCAACATCCTGCCGGGCAAGGACGGTCTGGTGCACATCTCGATGCTGAGCGACGCTCGCGTAGAGAAAGTCACCGACATCCTGAAAGAAGGCCAGGAAGTGGAAGTGCTGGTACTGGACGTGGACAACCGCGGCCGTATCAAGCTGTCCATCAAAGACGTGGCAGCGGCCAAGGCTTCGGGCGTTTAATCAGCCCACAGCTTTAGCGCAATGAAAATGCCCCGCCGTGAAAACGGCGGGGCATTTTTTTGTCTGCGAAATACCGGTACAGGCTTTGAAGTTGCCGGACTTCAAGACCGGTGCTAGGTTTAGCCCACCGCCCGTGTAGCTCAGCCGGTAGAGCAGCGCACTCGTAACGCGAAGGTCGCAGGTTCGATTCCTGTCTCGGGCACCATCCTCCTCATTCCCCGATTTGTGTCTCCCAGGTCAAAGTTTTTGTGCGAGAGATGTAAAGAGCCGTGTAATTCGTCATGCAAACGTCCTATATTCGGTGCCTGCATGAGCATCGCTTAGCAGTTTTCAGATGATCCCGAATGGTTCCGAAGGCCGGACAATCCGCGTCAGAGAGATCCTTGATGATCCAGATCCATCCTCCATTCTTACGATCAGCGAGAACGCCATGACCGAATTAACTCAAGAGCAACGACACGAACAAGCGTTGGCAAAGTACATTCTGGACGTACCGGACTTGAAAGAAGAGATCAAGGACCTGAGCCCTGATGATCAGAAAGATCAGATCCAGTGGGCGTTCGAGGACGAAGCCGAAGCCCAGGGCTTGCAGCCGTGGGAGCTGACGCTCAAGTACACCAGCACCCCTGAAGAGTTTGAGGCCAAGCGCCTGGAGCTGCACAAGGAGGCGGCCGAGGTGTTGGGCGTCGAGTGGGACGAGTACTGCGAGATGAATAATCTGGTGGTCTGAAACAAAAACGCCAGCCTCAATCGGGCTGGCGTTTTTTATGGCGTGACAGCCTCAGAGGCTCAGACGCATCGACAGGTCCACCGCCTTCACATCCTTGGTCATCGCCCCGATCGAGATGTAGTCCACCCCGGTCTCAGCGATCGGCAGCAGTGTGCTTTCATTGATACCGCCGCTGGCCTCCAGTTTGGCCTTGCCGCCGTTCAAGCGGACAGCTTCGCGCATGTCATCCAGGCTCAGTTCGTCGAGCATGATGATGTCGGCGCCGGCAGTCAGCGCCTCCTTCAGTTCTTCCAGGCTCTCCACTTCGACTTCCACCGGTTTGCCCGGCGCGATCTTGTGCGCGGCGGCGATGGCCTGCGCGATGCCACCGCTGGCGGCGATGTGGTTTTCCTTGATCAGGAACGCGTCGTAGAGACCGATGCGGTGGTTGTGGCAACCACCGCAGGTCACTGCGTATTTCTGCGCCAGACGCAGGCCCGGCAAGGTCTTGCGGGTATCCAGCAGCTTGACCTGGGTTTGCGCCACGAAGTCCGCCAGATATTGCGCACGCGTGGCCACGCCGGACAGCAGTTGCAGGAAGTTCAGCGCACTGCGTTCGCCAGTCAGCAACGAACGGGCCGGGCCCTCCAGATGAAACAACGGCTGGTTGGGTTTGACCCGTTCACCGTCCCGTACCTGCCAGTGCACCGCGACGCGCGGATCGAGCTGGCGAAACACCGTGTCGACCCACGCCGTGCCGCAGATAACCGCCTCGTCGCGAGTGATGATGGTGGCTTTGGCCAGACGTTCGGCCGGGATCAGTTGTGCGGTGATGTCGCCGCTGCCGACATCTTCGAGCAACGCACGGCGCACGTTGGCTTCGATTTCGGCGGTTAGATCGGCGAGACGTAGATTCGGCATAACGGGCTCCACAAACTAAGTGCGCCGATTATAGGGGCATGGCGAGAGCCAACCCAAGGCGAGAACGCGCGTGCCTGACTGCAACTGGTCGATTTCCTGTGAGCAAAGCGCGGTTTTTCGTGGTCACTGCAAGGTGCGACGGCATAGGGGAAACCCTGACGGCTATAGCGCCGGGGACAAGTTTTGCAAGATAATCCGCCTTGCATTTGACGTCATGGCTTTGACGCCGATGTGGGAGCGGGCTTGCTCGCGAAAGCGGTTTGTCAGTGACAGTTTTGGCGAACGACACACCGCTTTCGCGAGCAAGCCCGCTCCCACAGGGAATTGCGCGGTAACTGCCCAGTGGAATCACCGTTTCAGGAGGCTTGGATGCACAACGACGGGAATGTAGTGCCTTTGCACAAGGCCGCTACCGATCAGGCGAATCATTCGCCGCTCGCCCGCCTGCCTGTGATTCTGCTTCAGGTCCGCGACAAGGCCGCCCAGCAACTGCGCCACGGTTTGCAGGAGTTGTTCGATAATGCCGACGACACCCTGTTCGAAATGGCCGACCGAGCGCGCAACGATGTCGAGCAGAACATCTTTTTCGAAGCCATGCGCGACCTGCGCCTCAAGCGCAAAAACATCGAACGGGGTTTTCTCGAGCAATTCTTCGAAGCCTTTGTCGCGCTGATTCAATACGAAGTCGTGCAACCCACATTGTCCGGCACGCTGATATTCGAGGATTCGGCACCGCGTACCGATGACATGGAACGCAGCGTGGCGGTCGAGACCATGGTCGGGCGGGTGCTCAAGCGTGATGGCTTTGCTCTTGATCAACTGACTGCGCGGCTCAACGTGTTGCTGGGCAAGGATTTCGATAACCAACACAATCCGCTCGGCCCGGCGATGCTTTGCGAGTTCTTTCTGCAGGCCGGACGTAACCTGGGCGTGGAGATCAAGGTCAAGCTGATCCTGCTCAAACTGTTCGAACGCTACGTGCTGGCCGATACCGAGCAGTTGTATGCCGAAGCCAATCAATTGCTGGTCGCCACCGGCGTGTTGCCTGAGTTGAAACCGGCCCCCGCACGCCGCGCAATCGAGCGTGCGGCAGCAAGCATCAGCAGCGAAGAGAGTGACGAACCCGCGCCCGCCGACGAAGGCGTGCAGGAAGTCTTCGCCGCGTTGCAGGAACTGCTGCTGCACGTGCGCGGCAGCGTCGCGCCGACCCTGGAGCCGAGTGCGGCGGCGCAACCGATCAGCACCCGCGATCTACTGCGCCTGCTTTCACACTTGCAGCAATACGTCCCGGCACTGGCGGCGCAGGACGATTTCGATCTGCGCAATCAGCTTGAGCAGCTGCTGACGCGGGTCAGCGTGAGGAGCGGCAAATCACGCATTGTCGACGGCGCGGATGAAGACGTGATCAACCTGATCGCCATGGTCTTCGATTGCATCCTCGAAGACCGTAACCTGCCGGATTCGCTCAAGGCGTTGATCGCGCGTTTGCAGATTCCGATGCTCAAGGTGGCAGTACTCGACAAGAGTTTCTTCAGCCGCAGCAGCCACCCGGCGCGGCGCCTGCTCAATGAAATCGCCGATGCCGCCATGGGCTGGGGCGATTGCAATGGCGAGGCGCGTGACAGCCTGTATCTGCGCATCGAACAAGTGGTGCAGCGCCTGTTGAGCGACTTCGTCGACGACCCGGCGATTTTCTCCGAGTTGCTCGCCGATTTCCTGGCGTTCACCAGTGATGAGCGGCGGCGCAGCGAGTTGCTGGAGCAGCGTTTGCGCGATGCCGAGGAAGGGCGGGCGAAAACTGAACTGGCTCGGCAGCGAGTCGAGCATGTGCTGAACCAGGCGTTGCTGGGTAAAGTCCTGCCGCCGTCGGTGGTGACCTTTGTGCGTGATGCGTGGAGCAAAGTGCTGCTGCTGACCTGCCTCAAACATGGCGACCACTGCGCTGAATGGCAGGCCGATGTGCAGACCATGGAGCAATTGATCTGGAGCGTACAGCGTCACGACGAGGTGGACGCCGATCTGCAGTTGCTGGCGCTGGTGCCAGGCTTGCTCAAATCATTGCGTGATGGCCTGAGCAGTTCGGCGTTTGATCCGTTCGCCACCAGCGAATTTTTCAGCGAGCTGGAAGCGCTGCATGTGCGGGTGCTTGAACCGCTCACCGAGCAGCCGCCGGCCGATGCGCCGGCGTTGGTGGAGGTGTCGCAGCACATCACCCTGCGTAGCGCCGACGAGGGCGCGATCGGCGTGAATGCCAGCGGCCTGGCGCATGACGACCCGGGGCTGCGTCAGTTGGAGCAACTGCGCCTGGGCAGTTGGGTGGCGTTCCAGGAAGATGACGAGCACAGCCTGCGCTGCAAGCTGGCAGCGATCATCGAAGCCACCGGCAAATACGTGTTCGTCGACCGCACCGGGATGAAGGTGCTGGAGCGCAGCCGCGTCGATCTGGCCCTCGAGTTCCGCCGTGGCGCGGTGCGGGCGCTGGATGACACCTTGCTGTTCGATCGGGCGCTGGAGTCGGTGCTTGGCAATCTGCGGCGACTCAATCGCGGCAAGTGATCGCGCGCCGGGGCCCGATCACGGCATACTGGGCGCCAACACAGTCGGCGTTGAAGGAATCGGTATGCAGTTGGATCCCGCTAGCGGGTGGTGTCACGGGGTACAGGTCTGCCCATCGCCCAACTTCAATGAACGCCCTGCGGGCGAAATCTCCCTGTTGGTGATCCACAACATCAGCCTGCCGCCGGCGCAGTTCGCCACCGGCAAGGTGCAGGAATTTTTCCAGAATCGTCTGGATGTCACCGAGCATCCCTATTTTGCAGGGATTGCCGACCTGCGCGTCTCGGCGCATTTTCTGATCGAACGTGACGGCAGCGTCACCCAGTTTGTCTCCTGTCTTGAGCGGGCGTGGCATGCTGGCGTGTCGATGTTCGAAGGCCGGGAAACCTGTAACGATTTTTCCGTGGGCATCGAGCTCGAAGGCACTGATGATCTGCCCTTTTCCGATGCGCAGTATCAGGCGCTGATCACGTTGACGCGTCAGCTGCAAACAGCATTTCCGGCTATCACCGGCGCCCGTATCTGCGGGCACAGCGACATCGCACCCGGGCGCAAGACCGATCCTGGCCCGGCATTCGACTGGGCGCGTTACCGCGCAGCCCTGGCACAAGAGGAAGGACAATGAGTTTTCTGGTGTTACTGCTGGCGGTCTGGATCGAGAAATTCTCGGCCCTGCGCCATCGGGTTCAACGCGATGGCGGATGGATCCGCGAACTGCACAAACTCGAAACCAGCGCGCGCCTGGCCCAGCGACCATGGCTGGTGCTGACGATTCTGGTGTTGCTGCCGGTGGCGCTGCTCGGCTTGTTGCTGGTGGTACTGGAACCCGTTGCGTACGGCTTGCTGGCCTTGCCGGTGCATTTGCTGGTGGTGATTTATGCGCTGGGGCGCGGTGATCTGCTCGGCGGTCTCGGGCCGTTTCGTGACGCATGGCGTCGCGAAGACCTCCAAGCCGCCGCGCATGTGGCCAAGCGTGATCTGGATATCTGTGCCGACAGTGGTGAGCAATTGCTGGATCGGGTCCAAGGGCACCTGTTGTGGCAGGCCTATCAAAGTTTCTTCGCGGTGATCTTCTGGTACTTCGTGCTCGGTCCGGTCGCGGCGCTGGCTTATCGCTTGCTCGCATTGGCGGAAGAACACAGCCAGAACCCGGCGCTCGCCGAACGTGCCGGACAGTTACGTCACGCCTTTGACTGGTTGCCAGTGCGCTTGCTCGCCGCCAGTCTGGCTCTGGTCGGCAATTTCGTCGCGGTCAGCCGGGTGATGTTGCATGAGCTGCTGAACTGGAACATCAGCGCCGCGCAGCTGATCAACAAGGTCGGGCTGGCAGCGGGTGAGATCCCGCCGCCGGTGGTCGGGCCTGAAGGCATCAACACCCTCGATTGCCTGTGGGAACTGCTGCTGCGCGCGGCGGTGTTGTGGTATGCCGGGTTTGCCTTGTGGACAGTGTTGATTCACTGATACTCGCCCGTGAAATTCATTGTGGTGAGGGGATTTATCCCCGATGGGGCGCGCAGCGGCCCCAATATCTTAATGGGGCTGCTGCGCAGCCCATCGGGGATAAATCCCCTCGCCACAGGTCAGTGACCGGCGCAGCGTAGTCGTTAACCTTAAGTTACAAAACCTCTCCCCGATTTGAGCTATACAGAGACAGCGCCCGATAGTGGCTATCTGCTGTCGCCCCGCGCCTGCCAATAAAAACAAGAAAAGCCAAGGGAGACTTCCAGTGAAGAGCTTGCTCTATCCCGCCGTCTCGCTGATGAACCGTCTGAGCTTCGGCATGAAGTTCAGCTTGATCAGCGTGCTGTTCCTGGTGCCAATGCTGGTGACCAATTTTTATCTGGTGCGCGATTCCTATCGCGAATTCCAGGGCACCCGGGTCGAATTGCAGAGCCTCGACCTGCTGGGCAGCAGCCTGAGCCTGCGCCGGGATCTGGAAACGCTGAACAATCTGGTGCAGATCAACGTCACCCTCGGCCAGTCCGGCAAAGCCGACAACCTCGAAGCGCAGATCAGCAGCCTGGAGCAATCCGTGCTGGCGCGCCTGCAAGGTTTGCAGGCGATGACCGACGATCCCGAGCAGATCAAACTGTTCGACGGCAAACGCGATGAAATGATCAGCGCGTTCAAGGCTCAACAGGCGGAAAGCTCCCTGCAAAGCAAAAGCGCGATGATCGGCAAACTGCTCGGCAATGCGCAGATCTTCAGCCAGATCGTCACCAGTCAGGCCGGTCTGAGCCGCGACAACCAGAGCGACATCCGCCAGCTCAGCGAGCTGCTCACCAATATCACTCCGGCCGTGACCCAGACTCTCGGCGAAGGTCGGGCCATCGGTTCGTATTCGTTGGGGCAGGGCTTTCTCAACAGTTCGTCGAGCAGCCGTTTCGACGAGTTGCTGGCGCAGATCGAAAAGCTCCAGGCTGAATACGCGTTGAAACTGCAGGACGCCCTCGACTCCAGCCAGGCCGCGCGCGTCAGCCTCAGCGCGCCGGCCGACAGCAGCAAGGCTTCGCTCAAACAGGCCAGTGAACTGTTTGAGGCGAAAGTCGTGGTGGCCGAGACCCTCGATACCCCGTGGCAGGCGTTCTACGATCAGGTCACCGGACTGATGGCGCAGACCTACCAGCTCAATGACGCGACCCTGAAATTCCTCGATACCCAACTGCAGCAGCGCCTGGCGCAAAACCGCACGCACATGGTGTTGCAGGCGGTGGCGCTGGCGGTGGTGTTCGTGCTGATTTTCTATCTCTACGGCGGGTTCTACGCCTCGACCCGCACCACGCTCAAGCGCCTGGGCGCGATGATGGACAAGGTCGCGGCCGGTGACATGACGGTCAATTTCAAGGCCAACAGCCGCGATGAACTCGGCGAGCTGGGTGAGGTGTTCAACGGCACCGTGAGGAAAATCCACGACCTGATCGAACGAGTCGGGCAGACCGTGGCTGAGGTCGAGCGCCAGGCCGAGCAGGTGGAAACTGTCTCGGCGCAAAGCAATCAGGCGGTGGCCGGGCAGCGCACGCAGATCGAGCAAGTGGCGACCGCGATGAACCAGATGTCGGCGACCTCGCTGGAAGTTGCACGCAGCGCAGCGGCAGCGGTGAGCAGCGCGCACAGCGTCAACGATGAAACCGTCAGCGGTCGCACACTGGTGGAGTCGCAGCAGGGCAGCATTGCTGCGCTGGCCAGTGAGATCGATCAATCGGTGCTGGTGATCAACCAGCTGGCCAGCGACAGCCAGTCGATCAGCCGCGTGCTGGAAGTGATCAAGAGCATTGCCGAGCAGACCAACTTGCTGGCGCTCAACGCCGCCATCGAAGCCGCCCGCGCCGGAGAGCAGGGCCGGGGATTTGCGGTGGTGGCGGACGAAGTGCGTACGTTGGCCAAGCGCACTCAGCAATCGACCGAAGAAATCGAGCAGATGATCAGCAAGCTGCATGGCGGCGTGGGCGCTGCGGTGAAGGCCATGGGCATTAGCCATCAGATGGCCAACGGCACGGTCGGGCAGTCGGAAAAGGTCCAGCAGGCGCTGGAAAACATCCTCGGCGCGGTAGGCATGATCGTTGATCAGAACCAGCAGATCGCTGCCGCCGTGGAGCAACAGACTGCGGTGGCCCATGACATCGACCAGAACATCGTCGAGATCAACCGCGCCGGCGAGCGCACGGCCCAGGGGGCGCACCAGACGGAGGACGCCAGCCGAGCGTTGTCAGCGCAGGTGGTGGAACTGAAACAGCTGATCAGCGCGTTCCGCGTCTAAGTCCTGACGCAGCGGAAGATCCTGTAGCGAGGGGATTCATCCCCGATGGGACGCATAGCGTCCTCCCAAGCCTGTAAGTGATCAGGGACCGCTGCGCAGTCCATCGGGGATGAATCCCCTCACCACAGGGCTGGAGCAGGGCAGATGTCAGAACATTTTGTAATGCATTGATGCTTACGCTTGTAAGCCAATTCCTGTTTTCTTCCGGCGGCTGGCTTTTCGTCATTATTGAGCCAGTATCCCTGATCAGTTAGTTGCGCTGAGGAGGCCGCGAATGTCCGTTGTAACCCTGGGAGTTCAGGGCCGTTGTGCTCATTGCCAGACCACGCAGGTGCTCAAACCCTGGCAACTCAATGCCATCGCAATCAATGAACCGTTTACCTGCAATCACTGCCAGAAAACCCTGGAGTTGCGCTGTCCGGTGCAGATCAAACGCTTCAAATCTCTCGACTCTCTCGGATTGCTGCGCTTCAGCGCGTCAGTCACGGTGTGCACCGCGCTGCTGGTGGCGTTGGTCATGGAATGGATCGGGCTGCTCAACGTGACGGAACAGTTGAATGCATCACTGATCGTGCTTTTCGTGTACTTCGCGCTGCTGCGTTTTGTTCATCATCGCCAGCACATGACCCTGATCCTCGAGGCGGCCAAGGCCCACGGCGACTGATTACCAGCCGAACACTTCGCAGCTGTTGGCGGTGCTGGCGGCGGCCAGTCGTTCTGCACTGACATTCATCAACTCGGCCAGTGCTGCACAGATCGCCGGCAAGTGCGCAGGGGTATTGCGTACTCCGGGAAACATCGCCGGGGCCATGTCCGGGGAGTCGGTTTCCAGCACGATCGAATCGAGCGGCAGATCCGCCAGTACCCGATGCATGCGCAACGCCTGCGGCCAGGTCGGCGCGCCGCCCAGACCCAGTTTGAAACCGAGCTTGATGTATTCGCGTGCTTCTTCGCGGCTGCCGGCGAACGCGTGGATGATGCCCGCGCGCTTGAGCTTAAAGCGCTTGAGCGTGGCGATCACCGCGGCGTGGCTGCGGCGCACGTGGATCAGCGCCGGCAGTTCGAAATCTGCCGCCAGTTGCAGCTGCGCGTCGAACAGCGCCTGCTGGCGTTCGCGGTCGAGGGTTTCGATGAAGTAATCCAGGCCGATCTCGCCCACCGCACACAGTTGCCGATGGCCGCGTAGCCGCGTCAGCCAGTCGCCGAGTGCGCGTAGATCTTCGGGTTGATGCTGATCGAGGTACACCGGATGCAGGCCGAATGCCGCGTACAGGTCGGCATCGCTCTGCACCAGCTCCCACACCCGTTGCCAATTGCCCTGATAAACCCCCAGCACCACCATCCGCCGCACCCCGAGGGCGCGGCTTTCGGCGAGCAAGGCCGAGCGATCGGCGTCGAAGTCGGGGAAGTCGAGGTGGGTGTGGCTGTCGATCAGCTCCACGGTTCAGTCCCGATGAATACGCTGCTTGAAGGTACGGGCGATGGCCTGCACGCCAGGCTTGTATTGCGATTGCTCGACGGCGGCCAGCGCCAGTTCCAGCGCCTTGTCGGCGATCAACTGGTGCTGCTGGGCCATGGCGTTGACCGGCAGCGGCAGAAAGTCGAGCAATTGCGTGTCACCGAAGGTGCCCAGACGCAGCGGGCGGGATTTGAGCGGGAAGTCATGCAGCGCATCGAACACGCCCTGCAACAGCACGTAGGACGTGGTCACCAGCGCATCCGGCAAATGCCCCAGGCGTTGCAGGAGTTCTTCCATCAATTGCTTGCCGCATTCGCGGCTGAAGGACTCGGCGTGCTCGATCAGCACTTCGCCTTTGAACTCGACCAGCGCCTGCTTGAAGCCCGCCGCACGTTCCTGACTGATGCTCAGCTCCGGACGCGCGCCGAGCAGCACGATCTGTTTCGGCTGCGGATCGAGCAGGCTCTGGGTCAGGTGCAGGCTGGCTTCGCGGTCGTCACTGATCACCGAGCAGAAGTGCTCGGGTTCCATGACCCGGTCGATGGCGATGATCGGCAAGCCCTTGGCCTGCAACTGGCGATAGCTGTCGTCACCGGCCGGCAGGCAACTGGCGACGATCAGCGCATCGCAGCGGCGCGCCTTGAACAGTTGCAGCAACTGGCGCTCGCTGTCCGGCGCATCGTCGGAGCTGGCAATCAGCAACTGATAGCCACGCGCCCGCGCGCCTTGCTCCAGCAGTTTGGCGATCCGCGCGTAACTGGGGTTTTCCAGGTCCGGCAGAATAAAACCCAACGTGCGCGTGTGCCGACTGCGCAACCCGGCCGCTTGCGGGTTGGGGGTGAAGCCGTGCTGTTCGACGACCGCACGCACCCGCTCGACCGTGGCGTTGCTGATGCGTTGCTGTTCGGCCTTGCCGTTGATGACGTAGCTGGCGGTGGTCACGGACACTCCGGCCAACCGCGCGATATCACTGAGTTTCAACCCGGGATTTCCTTGTTTTTTCGAGCTTGCCGCCACATTTTCGCCAATCCTACCCGATTCGGGCAGACGACTATTGTCGCAGCGCATCCGACAAGTTGGACTTCAAGGATGAGACATTATCGAGTAACGTGCCGATCAATCTAGATTAAACGTTTCAGCAAGCGTATTTTCTACGTTTTAGACGCCTTTGGCCGGTTCTGCCGTGAAACCGCCAAAACTGCCGCTGAAAAGCAGGCTGACCAGCGCCTAAGCTGTGACCATTCAAAACAATATCCTGGCGCATCCATGTGCCAAAAAGGAGATCGCATGCTCGAGCTCACTATAGAGCAGATATCCATGGGCCAATCGGCTGTGGATAAACCCGCCGCCCTGCAATTGCTTGCCCATCATCTGGTGGCCGATGGCCTGGTCGCCGATGGCTACCTCGCTGGATTGCAGGCCCGGGAAGCCCAGGGCTCGACCTTTCTCGGCCAGGGTATCGCCATCCCTCACGGTACGCCCGAGACCCGCGATCAGGTGTTCGCCACCGGCGTGCGGCTGATGCAGTTTCCCGAGGGTGTGGACTGGGGCGACGGCCAGATCGTTTATCTGGCGATCGGCATCGCCGCCAAATCCGACGAACACCTGCGTCTGCTGCAGTTGCTGACCCGCGCCCTGGGCGAGACCGATCTGGGTCAGGCCCTGCGTCGCGCCAGTTCTCCCGAGGCGCTGCTGAAATTGCTGCAAGGCGCGCCACAGGAACTGGCGCTGGATGCGCAGATGATCGGCCTCGGCGTGTCGGCTGACGATTTCGAAGAACTGGTCTGGCGTGGCGCGCGTCTGTTGCGTCAGGCTGATTGTGTGAGCAACGGTTTTGCCGGTGTGTTGCAACAAGTCGAAGCGCTGCCACTGGGCGATGGCCTGTGGTGGCTGCACAGCGAGCAGACCGTGAAACGTCCGGGCCTGGCCTTCGTCACCCCGGACAAACCGATGCGCTACCTCGGGCAGCCGCTCAGCGGTCTGTTCTGTCTGGCCAGTCTGGGTGAGGCGCATCAGGCGCTGCTTGAACGTCTGTGCGCGCTCCTCATCGAAGGGCGCGGCCATGAATTGGGCCGCGCCACCAGCAGTCGTAAAGTCCTCGAAGTGCTCGGCGGCGAACTGCCCGCCGATTGGCCGAGCGCACGTATTGCCCTGGCCAACGCCCACGGTTTGCATGCACGCCCTGCGAAGATCCTTGCGCAACTGGCGAAGAGTTTCGACGGTGAAATCCGCGTGCGCATCGTCGACAGCGCGGACAGCGCCGTGTCGGTAAAAAGCCTGAGCAAACTGCTGAGCCTCGGCGCCCGCCGTGGTCAGGTGCTGGAGTTGATCGCTGAACCGAGCATCGCCGCCGACGCCTTGCCCGCATTGCTGGCCGCTATCGAAGAAGGCCTTGGTGAAGAAGTCGAACCGCTGCCGGCCGTGAGTCAGCAACGCGAAGCCATCGCTGATATCGCCGAAGTGCTGATCGCCCCGGCGTCCGGCGCGCAGTTGCAGGCGATCCCGGCGGCACCGGGCATCGCCATCGGCCCGGCGCACATTCAGGTGCAGCAGGCTATCGATTACCCGTTGCGTGGTGAGTCCGCGGCCATCGAGCGCGAGCGCCTCAAGCAAGCGTTGAGCGATGTGCGCAGTGACATCCAGGGCCTGATCGAACGCAGCAAGGCCAAGGCGATTCGCGAGATTTTCATCACCCACCAGGAAATGCTCGACGACCCGGAACTGACCGACGAAGTCGACACCCGTCTCAAGCAGGGCGAAAGCGCCGAAGCGGCGTGGATGGCGGTGATCGAAGCGGCAGCCAAACAACAGGAATCGCTGCAGGACGCGTTGCTCGCTGAGCGGGCGGCGGATCTGCGGGACATCGGCCGCCGGGTGCTGGCGCAACTTTGCGGTGTGCAAACGCCGAACGAGCCCGAGCAGCCGTACATTCTGGTGATGGACGAGGTCGGCCCGTCCGATGTGGCGCGGCTCGATCCGGCCCGTGTGGCCGGGATTCTCACCGCTCGCGGCGGCGCCACGGCGCACAGTGCAATCGTCGCCCGTGCTCTCGGGATTCCAGCGCTGGTCGGAGCTGGCGCTGCGGTGTTGCTGCTGGAACCGGGCACGCCGTTGCTGCTCGACGGCCAGCGCGGTCGCCTGCACGTCGACGCCGATGCCGCGACCCTGCAACGTGCCGCCGAAGAACGCGACACCCGCGAGCAGCGCCTCAAGGCTGCCGCCGAACAACGTCATCAACCGGCGCACACCACTGACGGTCACGCCGTGGAAGTGTTCGCCAATATCGGTGAAAGCGCCGGGGTTACCGCTGCGGTCGAGCAGGGAGCCGAAGGCATCGGTCTGCTGCGCACCGAACTGATTTTCATGGCCCACCCGCAAGCGCCAGACGAAGCCACTCAAGAGGCCGAATACCGTCGCGTTCTCGACGGCCTCGCCGGACGCCCGCTGGTGGTGCGCACCCTCGATGTCGGCGGTGACAAACCGCTGCCGTATTGGCCGATCGCCAAGGAGGAAAACCCGTTCCTCGGCGTGCGCGGCATTCGCCTGACCTTGCAGCGTCCGCAGGTCATGGAAGCGCAGCTGCGCGCCTTGCTGCGTTCGGCGGACAACCGTCCGCTGCGGATCATGTTCCCGATGGTCGGCAGTGTTGAAGAGTGGCGTCAGGCCCGCGACATGACCGAGCGCTTGCGCCTGGAAATCCCGGTCGCTGATCTGCAACTGGGGATCATGATCGAAGTACCGTCCGCTGCATTGCTGGCGCCGGTATTGGCCAAGGAAGTCGACTTCTTCAGCGTCGGTACCAACGACCTGACGCAATACACCCTGGCCATCGACCGTGGTCATCCGACGCTTTCGGCCCAGGCTGACGGCCTGCACCCGGCGGTGCTGCAACTGATCGACATCACCGTGCGCGCCGCGCATGCCCATGGCAAATGGGTCGGCGTGTGCGGCGAGCTGGCGGCAGATCCGCTGGCGGTGCCGGTGCTGGTCGGCCTCGGTGTCGATGAGCTGAGCGTGTCCGGGCGCAGCATCGCCGAGGTCAAGGCGCGCATCCGCGAACTCAGCCTGACCCAGGCGCAAACCCTTGCTCAACAAGCCCTCACCGTGGGCAGCGCGAACGAAGTGCGTGCATTAGTGGAGGCCCTGTAATGGCCAAGATTCTCACCCTGACCCTCAACCCGGCGCTGGACCTCACGGTTGAGCTGCCACGCCTGGAGGCCGGTCAGGTCAACCGCAGCGACGAGATGCACACCCACGCCGCCGGCAAAGGCGTGAACGTCGCCCAGGTACTCGCAGACCTCGGGCATCAACTGACGGTCAGCGGCTTTCTCGGCGAAGACAATCTGCAAGCCTTCGAAACCCTGTTCGCCAAGCGCGGCTTTGTCGATGCGTTCATTCGCGTGCCGGGGGAGACGCGCAGCAACATCAAGGTCGCCGAGCACGACGGGCGCATCACCGACATCAACGGCCCGGGGCCGGTGGTCGACGCGACGGCGCAGCAGGCGTTGCTTGAGCGTCTGCTGCAGATCGCTCCGGGGCATGACGCGGTGGTGGTCGCCGGCAGTCTGCCGCGTGGCGTCAGCGCGCAATGGTTGCGCGAGTTGATCGAACGCCTGAACGGTCTCGGCCTGAAAGTCGCCCTCGACAGCAGTGGCGAAGCTTTGCGCGCGGCCATTGAAGGGCGTCCGTGGCTGATCAAGCCGAATACTGAAGAACTCGCCGATGCGCTCGATTGCGATGTGGTTTCGCACGCCGCCGAAGCTCAGGCTGCGGCGTGCCTGCACGCCAAGGGTATCGAGCACGTAGTGATCTCCCACGGTGCCGACGGTGTGAACTGGTTCAGCGTCGGCTCGGCGCTGCATGCCTCGCCGCCCAAGGTTACGGTCGCCAGCACAGTGGGTGCCGGTGACTCGTTGCTGGCCGGCATGCTCCACGGTCTGCTCAGTGCCGATACGCCCGAGCAGACCCTGCGCACGGCCACGGCGATTGCCGCGATGGCGGTGACGCAGATCGGTTTCGGCATCAACGATGCGGCGCAACTGGCGCAGCTCGAACAGGGCGTACGCGTGCGTCCCCTGACAGAACAATAAGAGGGTTTGTCATGAAATTAGCCATTGTCACGGCCTGCCCGAACGGCATGGTCACCAGTGTGCTGTGCGCCCGTCTGCTGGACGCGGCGGCCCAGCGTCAGGGCTGGAGCACCAGCGTTGAAGTGGTCGATGCGGCGCACCCGGAGCGCGAATTGTCGGCTGCCACCATTGAAGCGGCGGAGTGGGTGTTGCTGGTTGCCACCGGTGACGTCGACATGCGCCGTTTCGTCGGCAAGCGCGTGTTCCGCATCGCCCCGGCGCAAGCGCTGCAGGATGTCGAAGCGGTGCTGCGCCGTGGTGCGCAAGAGGCCGAAGTTTACCTCGCCAGCGAAGCTGTCCCGGTTGCCGCTGCGCAACGTGCCCCGCGCATCGTCGCCATCACCGCGTGCCCGACGGGTGTTGCCCACACCTTCATGGCGGCCGAAGCGTTGCAGCAAACGGCCAAGCGTCTGGGCTATGAACTGCACGTCGAAACCCAAGGCTCGGTCGGCGCGAAAACCCCGCTCAGCGCAACGGCGATTGCCGAGGCTGACGTGGTGTTGCTGGCGGCCGACATCGAAGTCGCCACCGAGCGTTTCGCCGGCAAGAAAATCTACCGTTGCGGCACCGGCATTGCCCTCAAGCAATCCGAAGCGACGCTGAAAAAAGCCCTCGCCGAAGCTCAGGTGGAGAGCGCTGCGAGCGACGGCAAGGCGCCGGCCAAGCAAGAGAAAACCGGCGTTTACAAACACCTGCTGACCGGTGTTTCGTTCATGCTGCCGATGGTGGTGGCCGGGGGTCTGATGATCGCCTTGTCGTTCGTCTTCGGCATCACCGCGTTCAAGGAAGAAGGCACGCTGGCGGCGGCGCTGATGCAGATCGGCGGCGAAACCGCGTTCAAGCTGATGGTGCCGCTGCTCGCCGGTTATATCGCTTACTCGATCGCCGACCGCCCGGGCCTGGCGCCGGGGATGATTGGTGGCTTGCTCGCCAGTACGCTGGGCGCCGGGTTCATCGGCGGGATCGTCGCCGGTTTCATCGCCGGTTATGCGGCCAAGTTGATCAGTCGTTATGTGGCGTTGCCGCAGAGCCTCGAAGCGCTGAAACCGATTCTGATCATTCCGTTGTTCGCCAGCCTGTTCACCGGGCTGGTGATGATCTACGTGGTCGGTAAACCGGTCGCCGGGATGCTCGCGGCGCTGACGCATTTTCTCGACAGCATGGGCACCACCAACGCGATTCTGCTCGGCGTGTTGCTCGGCGGCATGATGTGTGTCGACCTCGGCGGGCCGATCAACAAAGCCGCGTATGCCTTCTCGGTGGGGCTGCTGGCTTCGCAGAGTTATGCACCGATGGCCGCGACCATGGCCGCCGGCATGGTGCCGCCAATCGGGCTGGGCATTGCCACGTTCATCGCCCGCCGCAAGTTCGCCCAGACCGAGCGCGAGGCCGGTAAAGCGGCGCTGGTGCTGGGGCTGTGTTTCATCTCCGAAGGGGCGATTCCGTTTGCCGCGAAAGACCCGCTGCGAGTGATTCCGGCGAGCATCGCCGGTGGTGCATTGACCGGCGCGTTGTCGATGTACTTCGGCTGCAAACTGATGGCACCGCACGGTGGCTTGTTTGTGCTGGCGATCCCGAATGCGATCAATCATGCGTTGCTGTATCTGCTGGCGATTGTCGCGGGGAGTCTGTTGACTGCTGTTGTCTATGCGATGGTCAAGCGTCCGGAAGCGGTGGAGCTGGCGCTGGAACCCGCCAAAGCCTGACACTGCAACACCCCTGTGGGAGCGGGCTTGCTCGCGAAGGCGTCGTGTCAGTCGATATCTTTTTAACTGATACACCGCTTTCG
>NZ_JASCPO010000060.1:0-31183 GCF_029960145.1 Pseudomonas sp. PS01299
AGCCCGCTCCCACATTTAATCGAGTTCCTTCAGTTGGAATGCAATCAAATGTGGGAGCGGGCTTGCTCGCGAAGGGGCAAGACTGGCCTCTGGAGATCAGCCCTTGCGAACCCGCAGGCAGCGCCAAAGTGCCGCCACCAGCAACCCGCTGACCAACGCCCAGCCCCATGCCTGCTGATTCAACAATCCCTCTTCATACAACTGCGGCGCAATGCCGGCGCCGATGATAAAGGTCAGCAGGGCGATTTCCCGACGCGGCACGCTGACCGGTCGGCACACGTAAACCAGCGCCGGCAGGATGAACGCCATGCTGGCAAAGCTGCGATAACGTGCGTCGAAGACCATCTCCAGCATCATCACCGCCGCCGCGAAACCTGCCAGCGCCACCAGCCAGCCGGCACGGCGCTCGAGCCGATTGAAGACGCGTTCACGCCAACCCTGGCGGGCGCTCAGGCTCAGCGCGGCATGGGCCAGCACTAACAGATTCAAGACCGTCAGCAAGCCGACCCACAGCCATTCGCTGGCAAACCGCGTGGTCACTCGCGCCAGATCGCCCCAGGCGCCGATCGAGCAGGCTGCAACTGCCGCAAGCAGGGGCAGAACCAACGCCGATTGCGTGGTGCGAACCCGGCCGCCGAGCAGCAGCGTGCCGAGGAAAATCAGCCCGCCAACGCCCAGCCATTCCTTCCAGTACGGCACATTGGTCACTGGCCCGGCGAGCACGCCCTTGTCCTGGCGATCGGCGTCGAACAGGCCCCAGTAACCGCCGACCGCACCTTCGCTGCCCCGCTTCCATGGCTGGTCGAACGCCTCGATCAGGTTGTAATGCCAGCCTTCCTTCTCGGCCATCGCGACAAAACCGCGAATGAACTTGGCCTCGTTGACCCGGCTCGGCAGGGCGGTCTCGCGCTGGCGACCTTCGCTGGGCCAACCGGTTTCGCCGATCATCACGTCCTTGGGCGCGAACTTGTTGCCGAACACCTGACGCACATCCGCCACATGTTGCAGCGCGACGTCAATGTTCGACGGATCATCTTCCCAATACGGCAGCAAGTGAATGGTCAGGAAATCCACCGCCGGCGCGACTTCCGGGTGCTTGAGCCAGAACTCCCAGACATCGGCATAGGTGACCGGTTGCTTGACCTGGCTTTTGACCTTGTTGATCAGTCTGGCCAGTTGCGCGCCGGTGACTTCCTTGCGCAGCAAGGCTTCGTTGCCGACGATCACCGCGCTGACCACATCCGGGTTGGCGTTGGCCGAGGCGATCAACTGGTCGACCTCTTTTTCGGTGTCCACCGGGTTGCTGTTGACCCAGGCGCCGATCATCAGCTTCAAACCGTGTTTGCGCGCCAGTTCCGGCAGCGCTTCGAGGCCGGTCATCGAATAGGTGCGGATGCACTCGAAGCGCGTCGCCAGCAGGGCGAGGTCGGCGTCCATACGCTCCGGGCGCAGTTTGAACGGTACGTCGAACGGCGACTGATCCTTGTCGAACGGCGTGTAGGAGGCGCATTGCAACTTGTGCGTCGGGGTCGCGGCGTCCGGCAGGATCACCGGTTTGCCGAGGCCGTACCAGAAGCCACCGAGGGCAAACAGGCCGAGCAGGCAGGCGAAGAGGTAAGGAAGAAAGGGAAAGCGGGAAGTCGCGGACATGGTCAGGCCGAGTGGCTGCAAAGCGACGCATGTTACCTGCATTTTTCAGCGGTTGGTGGCCTGCATGATTTGCCCATGCAAAGTTCGGGCGGATTGTCTGGCGTCATTTATTCGGAGGCGATTAATGGCCTTCTGATGTCGTTTCTCGGTGTATTGAGGTCGCTGACAGAGCAGGTCGCTGCGGGCGTCAGGCCGATGATCGAAAGCGTCAGCACTCCACTGGCGTTCAAGCGAGTTTGCGGTCAGGCGTGATGGGGGCGCTGTGCACCATAACAATACGTTGACGATGCCCGGCATCCGTTGGGCGCAGCATTTCGGGGAAGTAAACGATGAAGATGCGACGACTTTTAGGCGCAGGTGCCGCTCTGGTGCTTGCGATGAGTTCCACATTCGCCAGCGCTGAAAAACAGACCCTGAACATCGGTTACGTTGACGGCTGGTCCGACAGCGTCGCGACCACCCATGTGGCGGCCGAGGTGATCAAGCAGAAACTCGGCTACGACGTGAAGTTGCAAGCCGTCGCCACCGGGATCATGTGGCAGGGCGTGGCCACCGGCAAACTCGATGCGATGCTTTCGGCCTGGCTGCCGGTCACCCACGGCGAATACTGGGCGAAGAACAAGGATCTGGTCGTGGATTACGGCCCGAACTTCAAGGATGCGAAAATCGGCCTGATCGTGCCGGAGTACGTCAAAGCGAAATCGATCGAAGACCTCAAGACCGATGACAGCTTCAAGAACCGCATCGTCGGCATCGACGCCGGTTCAGGCGTAATGCTCAAAACCGATCAGGCGATCAAGGATTACGGCCTGGACAAATATACGCTCAAGGCCAGTTCCGGCGCCGGCATGATTGCCGAGCTGACCCGCGCCGAGAAAAAGAACGAGTCGATTGCGGTCACCGGTTGGGTGCCGCACTGGATGTTCGCCAAGTGGAAACTGCGCTTCCTCGACGACCCGAAAGGCGTGTACGGCGCGGCTGAAACCGTGAACAGCATCGGCAGCAAAGAGCTGGATGCCAAAGCGCCTGAAGTCGCCAAGTTCCTGAAAAACTTCCAGTGGGCGTCGAAAGACGAGATCGGCGAAGTCATGCTGGCCATCCAGGACGGCGCCAAGCCAGAAGCGGCAGCCAAGGATTGGGTCGCCAAGCACCCGGATCGCGTGGCTGACTGGACCAAATAAAAGTACCAACAACGCCTGACCCCTGTGGGAGCGAGCTTGCTCGCGAAAGCGGTGTAACAGTTGACAGAAATGTTGGCTGACACGACGCCTTCGCGAGCAAGCCCGCTCCCACATTTGTTTCTTGTGCACCCTCTCTGGCAGGGTTTACGGCTGTTTCAAAGCCTCTTTCCAACTCTTTCGGCTAATTAGCGTCCGAAAATTGGCGAAAACGTCATGTCGTTCTAATACTAAGGTCGTCTGGAACCCGTTCCGCAGCCGCATACAGTGGATACGTTCCAACAATAATCTGTGCTGCGAGGATAAAAACAATGAACGACAGCATTTACCTCTCGATTCAAAACAGCCCGCGCTTCAAGGAGCTGGTGCGAAAAAGAGAAAAATTCGCCTGGATACTCTCGGCGATCATGCTCGGGCTGTACTCCGGATTCATCCTGCTGATCGCATACGGGCCGCAAGTGCTCGGGGCGAAACTCAGTCCCGGGTCGTCGATTACCTGGGGTATTCCGATTGGTGTCGGTCTGATTGTCTCGGCCTTCATCCTGACCGCGATCTACGTACGGCGCGCCAACGGCGAGTTTGACGACCTGAACAATGCGATTCTCAAGGAGGCTCAGCAATGATCCGGCGTCTACTGGCTCTTTTGAGCATCGCAGCGTTCGCGCCAGCCGTCTGGGCCGCTGACGCCTTGACCGGCGAAGTCCACAAACAACCGCTCAACGTTTCCGCCATCGCCATGTTCGTGGTGTTCGTCGGTGCGACCCTGTGCATCACCTACTGGGCCTCGAAGCGCAACAAGTCGGCCGCCGACTACTATGCAGCGGGCGGCAAGATCACCGGGTTCCAGAACGGTCTGGCGATTGCCGGTGACTACATGTCGGCGGCGTCCTTCCTGGGGATTTCCGCGCTGGTGTTCACCTCCGGCTACGACGGCCTGATCTACTCGATCGGCTTCCTGGTGGGCTGGCCGATCATTCTGTTCCTGATCGCCGAGCGCCTGCGTAACCTGGGTAAATACACCTTTGCCGACGTGGCGTCCTACCGCCTCGGGCAAACCCAGATCCGCACCCTGTCTGCCTGCGGTTCGCTGGTAGTGGTGGCGTTCTACCTGATCGCGCAAATGGTTGGTGCCGGCAAGCTGATCCAGCTGCTGTTCGGTCTCGACTACTACGTCGCGGTGATTCTGGTCGGTATCCTGATGTGCATGTACGTGCTGTTCGGCGGCATGCTGGCGACCACCTGGGTGCAGATCATCAAGGCGGTGCTGTTGCTGTCCGGTGCCTCGTTCATGGCGCTGATGGTGATGAAGCACGTCAACTTCGACTTCAACATGCTGTTCTCCGAGGCGATCAAGGTTCACCCGAAAGGTGAGGCGATCATGAGCCCGGGCGGTTTGGTGAAAGATCCGGTTTCGGCGTTCTCCCTCGGTCTGGCCCTGATGTTCGGTACTGCCGGCCTGCCACACATCCTGATGCGCTTCTTTACCGTGAGTGATGCGAAAGAAGCGCGCAAGAGCGTGCTGTACGCCACCGGCTTCATTGGTTACTTCTACATCCTGACCTTCATCATCGGCTTCGGCGCGATCCTGCTGGTCAGCACCAACCCGGCCTTCAAGGATGCGGCGGGCGCTCTGCTCGGCGGCAACAACATGGCGGCGGTGCACCTGGCTGACGCGGTGGGTGGCAGCATCTTCCTCGGCTTCATCTCGGCGGTGGCGTTTGCGACCATTCTGGCGGTGGTGGCCGGTCTGACCCTGGCCGGTGCTTCGGCGGTGTCGCACGACCTGTATGCCAGCGTGATCAAGAAGGGCAAGGCCAACGACAAGGATGAAATTCGCGTGTCGAAGATCACCACTATCGCCCTGGGTGTGCTGGCGATCGGTCTGGGTATCCTGTTCGAGAGCCAGAACATCGCGTTCATGGTCGGCCTGGCGTTCTCCATCGCGGCGAGCTGCAACTTCCCGGTGCTGTTGCTTTCGATGTACTGGAAGAAGCTGACCACCCGCGGTGCGATGGTCGGTGGCTGGCTGGGGCTGGTGAGTGCGGTGGGGCTGATGATCCTTGGCCCGACCATCTGGGTGCAGATTCTGCATCACGAGAAGGCGATCTTCCCTTACGAGTACCCGGCGCTGTTCTCGATGGTGATCGCGTTCATCGGGATCTGGTTCTTCTCGATTACCGACAAGTCGGCGGCGGCCGAGAACGAGCGTGCGCTGTTCTTCCCGCAGTTTGTGCGTTCGCAGACTGGCCTTGGGGCGAGCGGGGCGGTTTCGCACTAAGTTCTGGTTACGTGGTTTGAGTGAAATGCCCTGGTTGAGAGATCGGGGCATTTTTTTTGTGGGCGGTTATCGGACTGGAATTGGGTACATATCCTTTGCTGCGGTAACGGCTGCTTAGGGTTTCGCCCTTACGGCGACTCACTTTTTTTACAAACGCCTAAAAAAAGTAAGCAAAAAAACGCTTGCTCCTGCGTTCGGCCCGCTCGCTGGGGCTCGGGGTCCCTTCGCTGCGGGATCGATCCGGGGGCAGCGCCTACGGTTTGCTTCGCTGCACCTCCTCTCGCTGTGTTTGGCTGCGCCAAACGGTCGCTGCGCTCCCACCCCCGGATCAATCCCTCCACTCAGCCTTCCGATGTCGCCCGTGGATCAAGATCAAAAGCTGCAGCCGAGCTTGCGCTCATCCTGTTGAGTGGTGGAAAAGCATGCGGTCGGCTTGTGTTCTGTGTTGGATCTACCCCTCATCGGAACGCCGCCCGCCCAGCCCTCTCCCGAGGGAGAGGGAGCCGATTTTTGAGCCTTTCAGAACCTGAGTTCGACTGGGTGTTTCACGTCGGCGTAACTCTCCCAAGCACCGCGATCAGTCCCCTCTCCCTCCGGGAGAGGGCTAGGGTGAGGGGCTCTTGATCTGGTTTTTGATCTGGCTTTGGCTTTTGATCTTTTGCCCCTTCGGCAGGCCGAGCGTAGGTGTCCATCCGGGGGGTAGGCGCGCAGCGCCATGCGGCGTAGCCGCATACATCGAGAGGAGGTGCAGCGAAGCAAACCGGAGGCGATGCCCCCGGATGGACACCGTAGCGAGGGAATACTGAGCCTCAGCGAAGTGCCGTACGCCGGGGCAAAGCCTTTTGGGTTACCTTTTCGGCGTTTGGAAAAGGTGACTCGCTGTAAGAGCGAAACCATAGGAGGCCGTTACCGCAGCAACGGATATATACCCAAAACCCCAAAACCCAGTCGGCCCACAGGCCGCTGCGACCAGACAAACAAAAACGGCCTCTATATAAGAGGCCGTTCCCGATACAACTTCAAGACGTTATCGCAAGACAAGCCTTATTTGCGGTCTTCCAGCTTGGTGATATCACGCGACTCGTAGCCAGTGTACAACTGGCGCGGACGGCCAATCTTGTACGGGCTGGAGAGCATTTCTTTCCAGTGCGAGATCCAGCCCACAGTACGCGCCAGAGCGAAGATCACGGTGAACATGCTGGTTGGAATGCCGATCGCCTTGAGGATGATCCCCGAGTAGAAGTCGACGTTCGGGTACAGCGAGCGCTCGATGAAGTACGGGTCGGTCAGCGCGATCTCTTCCAGGCGCATGGCCAGTTCGAGTTGCGGATCGTTGTTGATGCCCAGTTCTTTCAGCACTTCGTCGCAGGTCTGCTTCATGACAGTCGCGCGAGGGTCGCGGTTCTTGTAAACGCGGTGACCGAAGCCCATCAGCTTGAACGGATCGTTCTTGTCCTTGGCCTTGGCGATGAACTTGTCGATGTTGGACACATCGCCAATCTCGTCAAGCATGGTCAGAACGGCTTCGTTCGCACCGCCGTGGGCAGGGCCCCACAGTGCGGCGATACCGGCGGCGATACAGGCGAACGGGTTGGCACCCGAGGAGCCTGCCAGGCGCACGGTGGACGTCGATGCGTTCTGCTCGTGGTCGGCGTGGAGGATGAAGATCCGGTCCATGGCCTTGGCGAGTACCGGGCTGATCGGTTTGATCTCGCACGGGGTGTTGAACATCATGTGCAGGAAGTTTTCCGCGTACGTCAGGTCGTTGCGCGGGTACATCATGGGTTGGCCCATGGAGTACTTGTAAACCATCGCTGCCAGGGTTGGCATCTTGGCAACCAGACGGATCGCGGAGATTTCGCGATGCTGCGGGTTATTGATGTCCAGGGAGTCGTGGTAGAAGGCCGAGAGGGCGCCGACTACGCCGCACATGACGGCCATCGGGTGGGCGTCGCGACGGAAGCCGTTGAAGAAGGTTTTCAGCTGCTCGTGAACCATGGTGTGGTTTTTCACGGTGCTGACGAACTGGGCCTTCTGTTCTGCAGTCGGCAATTCGCCGTTGAGCAGCAGGTAGCAGGTTTCCAGGTAGTCCGACTTTTCAGCCAGCTGTTCGATCGGGTAGCCGCGGTGCAACAGAATGCCGTTGTCGCCGTCGATATAGGTGATCTTCGATTCGCACGAGGCGGTCGACATGAAACCCGGGTCGAAAGTGAAGCGGCCCGTGGCCGTCAGGCCCCGAACATCGATTACATCGGGACCAACGGTGCCGGTTAAAATGGGCAGCTCGACGGGGGCTGCGCCCTCGATGATCAACTGCGCTTTTTTGTCAGCCATGTGGCCTCCTATTTATGCTTGAACCATCAGACAGACCCCCCACGCAGGGCCCGCACCACTATAGTGAGATAAATTCGAATGTCAATTTGCCTAAAGTCTTGCTCCAGAAGGCTTTAAGCGCACTTTTTCCTCGAAATTGACTGCCATTTACGCCTTTTATGCGACTTGTGCAATCAGCTATTGGGGGTAGGTGATTGCGTTGTCATTAGTAGCCTAACTGTCTATACTCGGCCACCGACCGCCAAGGGCTTTTGGGCTTGCTTTCATTGGGGGTCGCATCCCTGGGTGGTGGTTACCTGACCAGTGCACTCCCCAACAACTTTGCCCTGATTGTTAGGGGCTCTTCAGTGTGAAAAAAAAGCCGTGAAAAGCCAACGACCTGTAAACCTAGACCTAAGGACCATCAAACTCCCAGTCACTGCTTACACGTCCATTCTTCACCGTATCTCCGGTGTCATCCTCTTTGTGTGCCTTGCCATCATGCTTTACGCATTGGACAAGTCGCTGAGCTCCGAGGAAGGCTTCGGTCAGGTGAAAGCGTGTCTGACCAGTCCGCTAGCCAAGCTAGTGATTTGGGGCATCCTGTCCGCTCTGCTGTATCACCTGGTTGCCGGTGTGCGCCATTTGATCATGGACATGGGCATCGGTGAGACGCTGGAAGGCGGCAAGCTGGGCTCGAAAATCGTTATCGCCGTTTCCGTGGTGGTAATCGTTCTGGCAGGAGTCTGGATATGGTAACTAACGTCACGAACCTCTCGCGTTCGGGCCTCTATGACTGGATGGCGCAACGTGTGTCGGCGGTCGTTCTCGCGGCTTACTTCATTTTTCTGATCGGATACGTCGTGGCCCACCCAGGCCTCGAGTACGCCCAGTGGCATGAACTGTTCGCCCACAACGGGATGCGTATTTTCAGCCTCCTGGCCCTTGTTGCTCTCGGCGCTCACGCCTGGGTCGGCATGTGGACCATCGCGACTGACTACCTGACGCCAATGGCGTTCGGCAAGTCCGCGACGGCTATACGTTTCCTTTTCCAGGCAGTATGCGGCGTTGCGATGTTCGCTTACTTCGTCTGGGGTGTGCAGATTCTCTGGGGTATCTGAGTCATGGCTAACATTCCAACGATTTCTTTCGACGCCATCATTATTGGTGGTGGCGGTGCCGGCATGCGCGCTGCGCTGCAGCTGGCGCAGGGCGGTCACAAGACTGCGGTGATCACCAAGGTTTTCCCGACCCGTTCGCACACTGTATCCGCCCAGGGCGGTATCACCTGCGCGATCGCGTCCGCTGACCCGAACGATGACTGGCGCTGGCACATGTACGATACCGTCAAGGGTTCCGACTACATCGGTGACCAGGACGCTATCGAATATATGTGTCAGGAAGGCCCGGCTGCCGTTTTCGAGCTGGACCACATGGGACTGCCGTTCTCGCGTACCGAGCAAGGCCGTATCTACCAGCGTCCGTTCGGTGGCCAGTCCAAGGACTACGGTAAAGGCGGTCAGGCTGCCCGTACCTGCGCAGCGTCCGACCGTACCGGTCACGCACTGCTGCACACCCTT
Organism: Pseudomonas sp. PS01299; assembly: GCF_029960145.1. Classification (NCBI taxonomy): domain Bacteria; kingdom Pseudomonadati; phylum Pseudomonadota; class Gammaproteobacteria; order Pseudomonadales; family Pseudomonadaceae; genus Pseudomonas; species Pseudomonas sp. PS01299. The sequence continues at coordinate 9,000 of NZ_JASCPO010000060.1, forward strand.
TATCAGGGCAACCTGAAAGCCGGTACCACGTTCCTGAACGAGTACTACGCGGTCGACCTGGTGAAAAACCAGGAAGGCGAGTTTGTCGGTGTGATCGCGATCTGCATCGAAACCGGCGAAACTTCGTACATCCGCGCCAAGGCCACCGTACTGGCTACTGGCGGTGCTGGCCGTATCTACGCCTCCACCACCAACGCCCTGATCAACACCGGTGACGGCGTTGGCATGGCGCTGCGTGCTGGCGTGCCGGTACAAGACATCGAAATGTGGCAGTTCCACCCGACCGGCATCGCCGGCGCCGGTGTACTGGTGACCGAAGGTTGCCGTGGTGAAGGTGGTTACCTGATCAACAAGCACGGCGAGCGTTTCATGGAGCGTTATGCTCCGAACGCGAAAGACCTCGCTGGTCGTGACGTGGTTGCCCGCTCGATGGTTAAAGAAATCATCGCCGGCAACGGTTGCGGTCCGAATGGCGACCACGTAATGCTCAAACTCGACCACTTGGGCGAGGAAGTGCTGCACAGCCGTCTGCCAGGTATCTGCGAACTGTCGAAGACTTTCGCACACGTTGACCCGGTGGTTGCTCCGGTTCCGGTTGTTCCGACCTGCCACTACATGATGGGCGGCGTTGCCACCAACATTCATGGTCAGGCGATCACCCAGAACGCCGAAGGCGTGGATCAGATCATTCCGGGTCTGTTCGCCGTAGGTGAAGTGGCTTGCGTATCGGTACACGGTGCCAACCGTCTGGGCGGCAACTCGCTGCTCGACCTGGTGGTATTCGGCCGCGCTGCCGGCCTGCACCTGGAAAAGGCGCTGACCGACGGCATCGAATACGACGACGCTACCGAAGCCGACATCGAAGCTGCCCTGTCGCGTTTGAATGCGCTGAACGGCCGTACCGATGGCGAAGACGTGGCTACCCTGCGTCGCGAGCTGCAAAGCTGCATGCAGAACTACTTCGGTGTATTCCGCACTGGCGAATACATGCAGAAGGGTATCGCTCAGCTGGCCGATCTGCGCAAGCGCATCGCCAACGTGAAGATCAACGACAAGTCGCAAGCGTTCAACACCGCGCGTATCGAAGCTCTGGAACTGCAAAACCTGCTGGAAGTGGCTGAAGCTACCGCCATCGCGGCCGAAGTACGTAAAGAGTCCCGCGGCGCTCACGCCCGTGAAGACTTCGAAGACCGTGACGACGAAAACTGGCTGTGCCACACCCTGTACTTCCCGGGTGAGAAACGCGTCGCCAAGCGTGCCGTAAACTTCTCGCCGAAGACTGTTCCGACTTTCGAACCTAAAGTCCGGACTTATTAAGGGTGATCGCCATGTTGCAAGTCAGTGTTTATCGCTACAACCCTGATCAGGACGCTGCGCCGTTCATGCAGGAATTCCAGGTCGATACCGGTGGTAAAGACCTGATGGTGCTGGACGTGCTGGCCCTGATCAAAGAGCAGGACGAGGGTTTCTCCTATCGTCGCTCTTGCCGTGAAGGCGTCTGCGGCTCCGACGGCATGAACATCAACGGCAAGAACGGCCTGGCGTGCATCACGCCGCTGTCCGCTGTCGTAAAAGGCAACAAGTTGATCGTTCGTCCGCTGCCAGGTTTGCCGGTTATCCGTGACCTGGTTGTCGATATGAGCATCTTCTACAAGCAATACGAGAAGGTTAAGCCTTACCTGCAGAACGACACGCCGGCTCCGGCCATCGAGCGTCTGCAGTCCCCAGAAGAGCGTGAAAAGCTCGACGGTCTGTACGAGTGCATCCTGTGCGCCTGCTGCTCGACCTCGTGCCCGTCCTTCTGGTGGAACCCGGACAAGTTCCTGGGCCCGGCTGCCCTGCTGCAAGCGTATCGCTTCCTGGCAGACAGCCGTGACACCAAGACTTCCGAGCGTCTGGCTTCGCTCGATGATCCGTTCAGCGTCTTCCGCTGCCGGGGCATCATGAACTGCGTCAACGTATGTCCGAAAGGCCTGAACCCGACTAAGGCCATCGGTCACATCCGTAACATGTTGCTTTCGAGCGGCGTGTGATTCAGCTGCTGTAACCGTAGAACCGCTGTAACGAAGAGGCTGTGGCGCGGGCTTCAACCCGCGTCATGGCTATAACCAGAGCAGTAGCCACAAGCTGCAGCTCTTATTTTGAAGAAATGAGACAAGCAGGGGCATCCGGGCTGGTACCCGGACTATCAGCGTGATCCTAAGTGGCTTGTTTTGGTCGCTGCATTCGGACTTCTGCAAGTTTGCTCGGTATTGACGCCGATGGTGTTCCCCTAACCGAGGGTGACCAAGCATGCAAGAAAGCGTGATGCAGCGCATGTGGAACAGCGCCTACCTTTCAGGTGGAAACGCTGCCTATGTGGAAGAGCTTTATGAGCTCTACCTGCACGACCCTAACGCTGTGCCAGAAGAGTGGCGCACCTACTTTCAGAAGCTGCCTGCCGACGGCAGCTCTGCCACTGATGTTTCGCACTCCACAATTCGCGATCATTTCGTGCTGCTGGCAAAGAACCAGCGCCGCGCCCAACCGGTTTCCGCCGGGAGCGTGAGCAGTGAGCACGAGAAGAAGCAAGTTGAAGTGCTGCGATTGATCCAGGCCTACCGTATGCGTGGCCACCAGGCAGCCCAGCTTGACCCGCTGGGGCTGTGGCAGCGTCCTGCACCTGCAGACCTGTCGATCAATCATTACGGCTTGACCAATGCCGATCTTGATACGACCTTCCGTGCCGGCGACCTGTTCATCGGCAAAGAGGAAGCGAGCCTACGCGAAATTCACGAAGCGTTGCAGCAGACATATTGCCGCACCATCGGCGCTGAATTTACGCACATCACCGATTCCGAGCAGCGCCAGTGGTTCCAGCAGCGTCTGGAAAGCGTGCGTGGTCGTCCGACGTACTCCGCCGACATCAAGAGCCACCTGCTCGAGCGCGTGACTGCCGGTGAAGGCCTGGAAAAATACCTGGGCACCAAATACCCGGGCACCAAGCGTTTCGGTCTGGAAGGCGGCGAAAGCCTGATCCCGATGCTCGACGAGCTGATCCAGCGTTCCGGTTCCTACGGCACCAAGGAAGTCGTCATCGGCATGGCCCACCGTGGCCGTCTGAACGTACTGGTCAACACCTTCGGCAAGAACCCGCGCGAGCTGTTCGACGAGTTCGAAGGCAAGAAGAAGGTCGAGCTGGGTTCCGGTGACGTCAAATACCACCAGGGCTTCTCGTCCAACGTGATGACCACCGGCGGTGAAGTTCACCTGGCCATGGCGTTCAACCCGTCCCACCTGGAAATCGTTTCCCCGGTGGTAGAAGGTTCGGTTCGCGCCCGTCAGGATCGTCGTAACGACCCGACCGGTGAGAAGGTGCTGCCGATCTCCATCCACGGTGACGCTGCATTCGCAGGTCAGGGCGTGGTCATGGAAACCTTCCAGATGTCGCAGACCCGCGGTTTCAAGACCGGCGGTACCGTGCACATCGTGATCAACAACCAGGTCGGTTTCACCATCAGCAACCCGCTGGACTCGCGTTCCACCGAGTACGCCACCGACGTTGCGAAGATGATCCAGGCGCCGATCCTCCATGTGAATGGTGATGATCCGGAAGCCGTGCTGTTCGTGACCCAGCTGGCCATCGATTACCGCATGCAGTTCAAGCGTGACGTGGTGATCGACCTGGTCTGCTACCGTCGTCGCGGCCACAACGAGGCCGACGAGCCAAGCGGCACCCAGCCGCTGATGTACCAGCAGATCACCAAGCAGCGCACCACCCGTGAGCTGTACGCTGATCGTCTGACTCAGGCCGGTGTACTGGACGCTGAACGTGTTCAGGCCAAGGTCGACGAGTACCGCAACGCGCTGGACAACGGTCTGCACGTAGTGAAATCGCTGGTCAAAGAGCCGAACAAAGAGTTGTTCGTGGACTGGCGTCCGTATCTGGGCCACGCCTGGACTGCGCGTCACGACACCCGTTTCGATCTGAAGACCCTGCAGGAACTGTCCGCCAAGCTGCTGGAAATTCCGGAAGGCTTCGTGGTTCAGCGTCAGGTCGCGAAAATCTACGAAGACCGTCAGAAGATGCAAGCCGGCGGCCTGCCGATCAACTGGGGTTACGCCGAAACCATGGCGTACGCGACCCTGGCGTTCGAAGGTCACCCGATCCGCATGACTGGTCAGGACATCGGCCGCGGTACGTTCTCGCACCGTCACGCTGTGCTGCACAATCAGAAAGACGCGGGCACCTACATTCCGCTGCAGAACCTGTACGACGGTCAGCCACGCTTTGACCTGTACGACTCGTTCCTCTCGGAAGAAGCGGTATTGGCTTTCGAATACGGTTACTCGACCACCACGCCAAACGCGCTGGTGATCTGGGAAGCCCAGTTCGGCGACTTCGCCAACGGTGCACAGGTCGTTATCGACCAGTTCATCACCAGCGGCGAGCACAAGTGGGGCCGTCTCTGCGGTCTGACCATGCTGTTGCCGCACGGCTACGAAGGTCAGGGTCCTGAGCACAGCTCGGCACGTCTTGAGCGTTACCTGCAGCTGTGCGCCGAGCACAACATTCAGGTGTGCATGCCGACCACCCCGGCCCAGATCTACCACTTGCTGCGTCGTCAGGTGATTCGCCCGCTGCGCAAACCTCTGGTAGTGCTGACGCCGAAGTCGCTGCTGCGCCACAAGCTGGCCGTCTCGACTCTGGAAGATCTGGCTGAAGGTTCGTTCCAGACCGTGATCCCGGAAATCGATGCCCTGGACCCGAAAAAGGTCGAGCGCGTTGTTCTGTGTAGCGGCAAGGTCTACTACGACCTGCTGGAAAAACGTCGTGCCGAAGGCCGTGACGATATCGCCATCGTGCGTATCGAGCAGCTGTATCCATTCCCTGAGGACGACTTGAAAGAAGTCCTGGCGCCTTACACCAACGTCAAGCATGCCGTCTGGTGTCAGGAAGAGCCGATGAACCAGGGCGCCTGGTACTGCAGCCAGCATCACCTGCGTCGCAGCATCGGTAACCTCGACAAGTCTCTCGTACTCGAGTACGCGGGCCGCGAGGCTTCTGCTGCCCCAGCATGTGGTTACGCATCGATGCACGCCGAGCAGCAGGAAAAACTGCTGCAAGACGCGTTTACCGTTTAACGCCTTCGCGCACCTGAAACCGAATTTAAGGAACCACAGATAATGGCTATCGAGATCAAAGCCCCCACTTTCCCGGAATCGGTTGCCGATGGCACCGTTGCCACCTGGCACAAAAAACCGGGCGACGCCGTCAAGCGTGACGACCTGATCGTCGACATCGAAACCGACAAAGTCGTACTGGAAGTGCTGGCGACCGCCGACGGCGTGCTGGGCGCAATCGTCAAGAACGAAGGCGACACCGTTCTGTCCGACGAAGTCCTGGGCTCCATCGAAGCGGGCGGCGCTGCTGCCGCTGCTCCAGCCGCCGCCGCTGCTCCGGCCGCTGCTGCCGCTGCCCCGGCTGCTGCCGAAGGCGAAGACGATCCTGTTGCTGCTCCGGCTGCGCGCAAGCTGGCTGAAGAAAACGGCATCAACATCGCTTCCGTTGCCGGTACCGGCAAAGGCGGTCGTGTGACCAAGGAAGACGTGGTCGCTGCTGTAGCCGCGAAGAAAGCCGCTCCGGCTGCTGCTCCTGCAAAAGCCGCTGCTCCAGCCGCTGCTGCTCCGGTATTCGCTGCCGGTGATCGCGTTGAGAAGCGCGTACCGATGACCCGTCTGCGTGCCAAGGTTGCCGAGCGTCTGGTTGAAGCCCAGTCGAACATGGCAATGCTGACCACTTTCAATGAAGTCGACATGACCGAAGTCATGGCGCTGCGTTCGAAGTACAAGGACCTGTTCGAGAAGTCCCACAACGGCGTACGCCTGGGCTTCATGTCGTTCTTCGTCAAGGCTGCCACCGAAGCGCTGAAACGCTTCCCGGCGGTCAACGCTTCGATCGACGGTGCAGACATCGTTTACCACGGCTACGCCGACATCGGTGTTGCCGTTTCCAGCGACCGTGGTCTGGTCGTTCCGGTTCTGCGTAACGCCGAGCTGATGAGCCTGGCTGAAATCGAAGGCGGCATCGCCACGTTCGGCAAGAAAGCCCGTGACGGCAAACTGTCGATGGAAGAGATGACCGGCGGTACCTTCACCATCACCAACGGTGGTACCTTCGGTTCGATGATGTCGACCCCGATCGTCAACCCGCCGCAGGCAGCGATTCTGGGCATGCACAACATCATCCAGCGTCCTATGGCCATCAACGGTCAGGTCGTGATCCGTCCGATGATGTACCTGGCACTGTCCTACGATCACCGTCTGATCGATGGCAAAGAAGCTGTAACCTTCCTGGTGACCATCAAGAACCTGCTGGAAGATCCGGCTCGTCTGTTGCTGGATATCTGATAGAAGCAGCCATGCGCTGCGGGTGGCGTACCGTCGGCAACGGCGGTACGGCCCGCAGCGCGCGGCTTGAAGCTTTTCGCTAAAGAGGATTTTTTGAATGTCGCAGAAATTTGACGTAGTAGTGATCGGTGCCGGCCCTGGCGGCTATGTAGCTGCCATCAAGGCCGCGCAGCTGGGTCTCACCACTGCCTGCATCGAGAAGTACACCGACGCTGAAGGCAAACAGGCCCTCGGCGGTACTTGCCTGAACGTCGGCTGCATTCCGTCCAAGGCGCTGCTGGACAGCTCCTGGAAGTACAAGGAAGCCAAAGAGAGCTTCAACGTTCACGGTATCTCGACCGGCGAAGTCAAAATGGACGTCGCTGCGATGGTTGGCCGTAAGGCTGGCATCGTCAAGAACCTGACTGGCGGCGTTGCCACCCTGTTCAAGGCCAACGGCGTTACCTCGATCCAGGGCCACGGCAAGCTGCTGGCTGGCAAGAAAGTCGAAGTCACCAAGCCGGACGGTTCGGTTGAAGTCATCGAAGCCGAAAACGTCATCCTGGCTCCAGGTTCGCGTCCGATCGACATTCCACCGGCTCCGGTCGATCAGAAAGTCATCGTCGATTCGACTGGCGCTCTGGAATTCCAATCCGTACCTAAACGTCTGGGCGTGATCGGCGCTGGCGTGATCGGTCTGGAGCTGGGCTCGGTCTGGTCGCGTCTGGGTGCAGAAGTGACTGTCCTGGAAGCTCTGGACACGTTCCTGATGGCAGCGGACACCGCCGTTTCCAAGGAAGCGCTGAAAACCCTGACCAAGCAGGGTCTGGACATCAAGCTGGGCGCTCGCGTCACCGGTTCCAAAGTCAACGGCGACGAAGTCGTTGTTAACTACACCGATGCCAACGGCGAACAGACCATCACTTTCGACAAGCTGATCGTAGCCGTTGGTCGCCGTCCGGTGACCACTGATCTGCTGGCTGCCGACAGCGGCGTGACCCTGGACGAGCGCGGTTTCGTGCACGTTGACGATCACTGCGCCACCACCGTACCGGGCGTTTACGCCATCGGTGACGTGGTTCGCGGCATGATGCTGGCTCACAAAGCCTCGGAAGAGGGCATCATGGTTGTCGAGCGCATCAAGGGCCACAAAGCCCAGATGAACTATGACCTGATCCCTTCGGTTATTTATACTCACCCGGAAATCGCGTGGGTTGGCAAAACCGAGCAGGCCTTGAAAGCCGAAGGCGTTGAAGTTAACGTCGGCACCTTCCCGTTCGCCGCTTCCGGCCGTGCCATGGCCGCCAACGATACCGGTGGTTTCGTCAAGGTCATCGCTGATGCCAAGACTGACCGCGTATTGGGCGTGCACGTAATTGGCCCTAGCGCTGCAGAACTGGTTCAGCAGGGCGCGATCGGTATGGAATTCGGTACCAGCGCTGAAGACCTGGGCATGATGGTTTTCTCCCATCCGACCCTGTCTGAAGCCTTGCACGAAGCTGCTCTGGCTGTGAATGGCGGCGCCATCCACATTGCCAACCGCAAGAAGCGTTAAGACACAATAAGAAACCACGGCGGTAACGGCCCGTCGTGAGCCTTGCGAGCAAGTCTCACCGCGGAATGTCCGCTGGACGCAGTCTTGCGTAGCTGCACCGGGTATCCGGAAAGGCTACGCAAGCAGCAGTCACAGGTGGCGCGGCACTCATCAAGAGCGCAGCGCCGAATGCGCAGTACCTAACGAAGACGGTAAAAAGCATGAATCTTCACGAGTATCAGGGTAAGCAGCTGTTCGCTGAATACGGCCTGCCAGTTTCCACTGGTTACGCAGTAGACACCCCGGAAGCAGCAGCAGAAGCTTGCGACAAAATCGGCGGCAGCGAGTGGGTTGTCAAAGCCCAGGTCCACGCCGGTGGTCGCGGTAAAGCGGGCGGCGTCAAGCTGGTTCGCAACAAAGAAGACGCCAAGGCCTTCGCACAGCAGTGGCTGGGCAAGCGTCTGGTGACTTACCAGACTGACGCCAATGGTCAGCCAGTCACCAAGATCCTGGTTGAATCGTGCACTGATATCGCTAAAGAGCTGTACCTGGGCGCTGTCGTTGACCGTTCGAGCCGTCGCATCGTGTTCATGGCTTCCACCGAAGGTGGCGTGGACATCGAGAAAATCGCTCACGACACTCCAGAAAAAATTCTGAAAGCCACTATCGATCCACTGGTTGGCGCTCAGCCATTCCAGGGTCGCGAGCTGGCGTTCCAACTGGGTCTGGAAGGCAAGCAAGTTGCCCAGTTCGCCAAGATCTTCGTTGGTCTGGCCAAACTGTTCCAGGATCACGATCTGGCCCTGCTGGAAGTGAACCCGCTGGTGATCAAGGCTGACGGCGATCTGCACTGCCTGGACGCCAAGATCAACATCGACGCCAACGCCATGTACCGTCAGCCTAAGCTGAAGACTTTCCACGATCCGTCGCAAGACGATCCGCGCGAAGCGCACGCTGCCAAGTTCGAACTGAACTACGTAGCCCTGGAAGGCAACATCGGCTGCATGGTCAACGGTGCCGGCCTGGCCATGGGTACCATGGACATCGTCAACCTGCACGGCGGCAAGCCAGCCAACTTCCTCGACGTAGGTGGTGGTGCTACCAAAGAGCGCGTGACCGAAGCCTTCAAGATCATCCTGTCCGACACCAACGTCGCTGCAGTACTGGTCAACATCTTCGGCGGCATCGTTCGCTGCGACATGATTGCCGAAGGCATCATCGGCGCCGTTAAAGAAGTCGGCGTGAAAATCCCGGTTGTTGTTCGCCTTGAAGGCAACAACGCTGAGCTGGGCGCTAAAGTACTGGCAGAAAGCGGTTTGAACATCATCGCTGCTACCAGCCTGACCGACGCTGCTCAACAAGTTGTCAAAGCTGCGGAGGGCAAATAATGAGCGTCCTGATCAATAAAGACACCAAAGTTATCTGCCAGGGTATTACCGGTTCGCAAGGTAGTTTCCACACCCAGCAAGCCATCGAATACGGCACCAAGATGGTTGGTGGCGTAACTCCGGGCAAAGGCGGCACCGAGCACCTGGGTCTGCCAGTGTTCAACACCGTCAAAGACGCAGTTGCTGCCACAGGCGCTACCGCCAGCGTGATCTACGTTCCGGCTCCTTTCTGCAAGGACTCGATCCTGGAAGCAGCGTTCGGCGGCATCAAGCTGATCGTCTGCATCACTGAAGGCATTCCTACCCTGGACATGCTGGACGCTAAAGTTAAGTGCGACGAGCTGGGTGTTACCCTGATCGGCCCTAACTGCCCAGGCGTGATCACCCCAGGCGAATGCAAGATCGGCATCATGCCAGGTCACATTCACTTGCCAGGCAAGGTCGGTATCGTTTCGCGTTCCGGCACCCTGACCTACGAAGCTGTGAAGCAGACCACTGACGCCGGTTTCGGTCAGTCGACCTGCGTCGGCATCGGTGGTGACCCGATCCCGGGTTCGAACTTCATCGACATCCTGAAGCTGTTCCAGGAAGACCCGAAGACCGAAGCGATCGTGATGATCGGCGAGATCGGCGGTTCGGCTGAAGAAGAAGCGGCTGCCTACATCAAGGCACACGTGACCAAGCCGGTTGTTTCCTACATCGCTGGTGTGACTGCTCCTCCGGGCAAGCGCATGGGCCATGCTGGCGCAATCATCTCTGGCGGCAGAGGCACTGCAGACGAGAAATTCGCTGCGCTGCAAGACGCAGGCGTAAAAACCGTGCGTTCGCTGGCAGACATCGGCAAGGCCCTGGCCGAGCTGACCGGTTGGGCTGTCAAGTAAGCCTCGTGCTTGACTGACGCTTCACCAGACAAAGGCCACCTTCGGGTGGCCTTTGTTGTTTCTGGCATTAAAGGGATAGGAGGGCTTCTGTGGCGAGGGGATTTATCCCCGATGGGCTGCGAAGCGGCTCCAAACCCGATGTATCCAGCCAATCGAAAAGCGCTACAAGTTCTCAATCAGGGCTGCTTCGGCCCATCGGGGATAAATCCCCTCACTACAGGGTTCGTGCTCTACCTACAGAGTTCCATGTAGGAAAAATAGATGCGTAAACGCGACACAGACACGTCGTGTATCGGATAGTTCGCCCTCAAACAGTGCGTTTGTCAGACAAATTCGTTAGGCTAGCAGCCATTTTTGCGTCTGCCGCCCACAAGGCATGCAACGCGCTAAACGGGTCAGTCTTATACGGACTGACAGCATTTCCCTAACCCCACAGGGAAATCCCCCTCTAAATTCCGATTCAGTAGTGTGGTATTTCCTTAATGAAAGTTTTGAAAGGTCAGGACATCCTGGCACTGGGCTTTATGACATTTGCCCTGTTCGTCGGGGCCGGCAACATCATTTTCCCGCCTATCGTCGGCCTGCAGTCCGGACCTAATGTCTGGATGGCGGCGCTGGGCTTCCTGATCACGGCCGTCGGTCTGCCAGTGGTCACCGTCGTCGCCCTGGCCAAGGTCGGTGGTGCGATGGATGCGCTGAGCAGCCCGATCGGCAAGATCGCCGGTGGTGTGCTCGCCGCGGCATGCTACCTGGCGGTCGGCCCGCTGTTCGCCACCCCGCGGACCGCGACCGTGTCGTTCGAAGTGGGTCTGGCGCCGCTGACCGGCGAAAGCCCGCTGGCGCTGTTCCTCTACAGCTCGGTGTACTTCCTGCTGGTGTTCTTCATCTCGCTGTATCCGGGCCGTCTGCTCGATACCGTGGGGCGTTTTCTCGCGCCATTGAAGATCATCGCCCTGGCGGTACTCGGCATCGCCGCGTTCGCCTTGCCGGCCGGTGATATCGGTCAGGCCACACCTGAATACGTCGCGGCACCGTTCTCCCAAGGCTTCATCAATGGTTACCTGACCATGGATACCCTCGGCGCGCTGGTGTTCGGTATCGTCATCGTCAACGCGATCCGCTCCCGTGGCGTCGAGTCGCCTGCGCTGATCACCCGTTACGCGATCATTGCCGGCCTCATCGCCGGTGTCGGTCTGGCGCTGGTGTACATCAGCCTGTTCCGCCTCGGCTCCGGCAGCCACGAAGTCGCGGTCGGTGCCACTAACGGCGCGGCGGTGCTGCATGCTTACGTGCAACACACCTTCGGTTCGCTGGGCAGCGGTTTCCTCGCGGTGCTGATCTCGCTGGCGTGCCTGGTGACCGCGGTCGGTCTGACCTGCGCCTGCGCTGAATACTTCAGCCGCGTGCTGCCGCTGTCCTACAAGACCCTGGTGATCATCCTCGCCGCGTTCTCGCTGCTGGTGTCCAACCTGGGCCTGACCAAGCTGATCGCGTTCTCGATCCCGGTGCTGACCGCGATCTACCCGCCGTGCATCGTTCTGGTGGCTCTGAGCTTCTGCAAGGACTTCTGGCATGAACACGGGCGGATCCTCGGCCCGGTCATGCTGGTGTCGTTCCTGTTCGGCACCATCGACGCGCTCAAGGGCGCCGGTCTGGCCGACTGGATGCCGTCGCAGCTGTCGCACCTGCCGCTGAGCGAGCAGGGTCTGGCGTGGCTGGTGCCATGCGTGATGACCCTGGTGGTCGCCGTGGTCTGTGATCGCCTGCTGGGCAAGCGCAGCGAAGCCGTTGCCTGACGTTGTCTGACCCGCCACAAACGGGTCTTCAGCGCTTAAACAGAAATGCCCCGTATCAATCGATACGGGGCATTTTTTATGGGCGTCTGGCAGTGTCTTTTTCCGCGAGCTAACGTCGAAGCACTGCACAGATTTTATGTAGGAGTGAGCCTGCTCGCGTTGGCGTCGTACCTGTCGGATCAATGCCGGGTGTGCCAGCGAATCGCGAGCAGGCTCACTCCTACAGGTAATGCATCCACACTTCACAGGAAAACGAATGTCGTTCATCCAAGCCAATCTGATCCACCTGCTGGCCGCGCTCTGGTTTGTCATTTGCTGGGGCGGCTACACCCGTTATGCGTCGTGGAAGGCCCGCGACACCGCGTGCCTCGCCAGCGTGCTGCACCTGTATCGCGAAGACTGGATGCGCCGCATGCTGCTGCGTGACAACCGTATTGCCGACGCCAGCGTGATCGGCAATCTGGAGCGCAACGCCTCGTTCTTCGCCTCCAGCACTTTGATCATCCTCGCCGGCATTCTCACCGTGCTCGGTGCGTCCGAACGCGCCGTGTCGCTGCTGGCGGATATCCCGATGGTGCAGCAGGCGTCGCAGGGCATGTCGGAGATCAAGTTGCTGTGTCTGGCGCTGGTGTTCGTCTATGCGTTCTTCACCTTCAGTTGGTGCATGCGTCAGTACAACTTTGCTGCGGTGCTGGTCGGTTCCGCGCCGATGATCGGTGAGCGTCAGGTCTCGGAGCAGGAGCGCAAGGCGTTCGCACTGCGGGCGGCGCGGGTGATTTCGATGGCGGCGAACCAGTTCAACTTCGGTCTGCGCTCTTATTACTTCGGCATGAGCATGCTGGCGTGGTTTGTCAGCCCGTGGCTGTTCATGTTGATGAGTGCCGGGGTGGTCATCGTGTTGTACCGCCGCGAGTTTCATTCCGACGTGCTGGATGTGATGGTCTATACCCCTACAGAGGCACCATTGCCCGAAACCAATAAAGAGGCTGCTTGATGAGTATTCCGTTCTGGTGTGTGTTTATCAGTGCACTGTTGATTTACATCGCGCGCATGCCGGTGGGCAAGGCCATGAAAGAGCAGGGTGGTTACAACAACCATCTACCGCGCCAACAGCAGGCGCAACTCACTGGCTATGGCGCGCGGGCGCTGGCGGCGCACCAGAACTGCATCGAAGCGTTCATCCTGTTCGCCGTGGGTGTGCTGATGGCGCACACCACGCAAACCCAAGGCTGGTTGATTGATGCGCTGGCGATCATCTTTGTGATCGCGCGAATTCTTTACGTGTGGTTATACCTGGCGGATAAACCATCCCTGCGCAGCCTGGTGTGGCTGGTCGGCCTGATCTGCAGTTTGTTGCTGATGATTAGTCCGACTTTTAGAACCGTATTGCTCTAAGAAAGCCTCTAAGCCAAGACTGACAAAAAATCACAGGCAAAAGAAAACCCGCACTTGGCGAGTTTTCTTTTACTGCATCAAGTCGCAATTATTGCTTCTTGGCAGCTTCTTCCTGAGCAGCTTGATTCGATTCAGCCTGAGCTTTGGCAGCTTCGGCGTTTTCTTTTGCTGCGTCGTTCACTTTATCCTGAGCTTTGTTCATGTCTTGCTGAGCTTGCTCAGCATGTTGGTTTGCATCTTGAGCTTTGTCCTCGGATTTTTTATCGCAGGCAGCGAGACCGAGGGAAGCGGTCAACATCAAGGCAATAGCTAAAGTCTTACGCATGGGGTGTTTCTCCTTATGGAAAATAACTACTGGCCTTAAGAGCGCAGCGCCAAAGGTTAAGTTCCTCATTTCCTTCAGATATATAAGTTTGTTTTTTAGTGGAACTTTTGCGGTATTTCCTACTACTGGCACAAGGCTCTAACGAGAGTAATTATCAAATGGCTGAAAACCCCGTTTTTGAGCGCGCGACACGATTTCTTTCGGCCCTGCGCCATTGTCAGGTGCTCGGTTTGACGGTACACAGCGCCAGCAGCGAAGGGCTGACGGTGAGGTTGCCGTACAGCGCGCAAATCGTCGGCAATCCACAGACCGGGGTCATCCACGGCGGTGCCATTACTTCGCTGATGGACACCGCGTGCGGCATGTCCACGTTGTGCGTGCTGGCGGAGTTCGAAGTCTGCCCGACCCTGGACCTGCGTATCGACTACATGCACGCCGCCGAGCCGAACAAGGACGTCTATGGCTTTGCCCAGTGTTACCGGGTCACCACCGATGTGATCTTCGCTCGCGGCTTTGCTTATCAGGATGACCCGAGTCAGCCGATCGCCCATGTCGTCGGCACTTTCATGCGCATGGGCAAAAACCTGAAAGGCACCCAGGGATTTGGCGGCAAGGTCAAAGGAGAGAATCGATGAGCGATGACTGGAAGCAACAACTGCTGCAGGCTCACGCTCAGGGCGACTACGCGCCGCTGCTGCGGATAATTCCTTACGCCGGGTTGATCGGCGTCGAATGTTCCCGGGTCGGCGATGAATTGCTCTTCAAGCTGCCGGCGAACAAGGACAACATTGGTAACCCTTTATTGCCGGCGATCCATGGCGGGGTGATTGCCGGGTTCATGGAGCTGGCAGCCGCGTTGCATTTGCTGATCTTCACCGGTTCGCCCGGGGTGCCGAAGATCATCGACTTTTCTCTGGATTATCTGCGCGCCGGGCAGTTTCGCGACACTTGGGCCAAATGTCAGGTCTGTCGCCAGGGGCGGCGCGTGGCCAACGTTGCCATCACGGCCTGGCAAAGCACCGAGAGCGAACCGATTGCCACCGCCCGTGCACATTTCAAAATTGATGAGCCCTTGAAATCCTGAACGCTGCCCCCAACTCAGTGAACAACCCGCCGCCGACCCTCAAGGTCGCGGCCACTGCCATCTGATTGGAGTTTGATGACCATGAGTGTGGAAACTCAAAAGGAAACCCTGGGCTTCCAGACCGAGGTAAAGCAGCTGCTGCACCTCATGATCCATTCGCTGTATTCCAACAAGGAAATCTTCCTTCGCGAATTGATCTCGAACGCCTCTGACGCTGTCGACAAGCTGCGCTTCGAAGCCCTGGCCAAGCCTGAGTTGCTCGAAGGTGGCGCTGAACTGAAAATCCGTGTGAGCTTCGACAAGGACGCCAAGACCGTCACCCTCGAAGACAACGGTATCGGCATGAACCGTGACGATGTGATCACCCACCTGGGGACCATCGCCAAGTCGGGCACCGCCGATTTCATGAAGAATCTCTCGGGCGATCAGAAAAAAGATTCGCACCTGATCGGCCAATTCGGTGTCGGCTTCTACTCGGCCTTCATCGTGGCTGACAAAGTCGACGTGTACAGCCGTCGCGCCGGCACCCCTGCCAGCGAAGGCGTGCACTGGTCGTCGAAAGGCGAGGGCGAGTTTGAAGTCGCCACCATCGACAAACCAGAGCGCGGCACCCGCATCGTCCTGCACCTGAAATCCGCTGAAGACGAGTTCGCCGACGGCTGGCGTCTGCGCAACATCATCAAGAAATACTCCGACCACATCGCGCTGCCGATCGAACTGCCGAAAGAAGTCACTGCCGCTGAAGGCGAAGAGAAGCCTGCCGTTGAATGGGAAACCGTCAACCGCGCCAGCGCCCTGTGGACCCGTCCGCGCACTGAAGTGAAGGACGAGGAATACCAGGAGTTCTACAAGCACATCGCTCACGACTTCGAAAATCCGCTGGCCTGGAGCCACAACAAAGTCGAAGGCAAGCTCGAGTACAGCTCGCTGCTGTACGTGCCGGCCCGCGCGCCGTTCGACCTGTACCAGCGTGAAGCGCCGAAAGGCCTGAAGCTGTACGTGCAGCGCGTGTTCGTGATGGATCAGGCCGAGTCGTTCCTGCCGCTGTACCTGCGCTTCATCAAGGGTGTGGTCGATTCCAACGACCTGTCGCTGAACGTGTCGCGGGAAATCCTGCAGAAAGATCCGATCATCGACTCGATGAAGTCGGCGCTGACCAAGCGCGTGCTGGACATGCTGGAAAAACTGGCGAAGAACGAGCCTGAGCAATACAAGGGCTTCTGGAAAAACTTCGGTCAGGTCATGAAAGAAGGCCCGGCAGAAGATTTCGCCAACAAGGAAAAAATTGCCGGTCTGCTGCGTTTCGCATCGACCCAAGGCGACGACGGCGAGCAAGTTGTCGGTCTGGCTGACTACCTGGCGCGCGCCAAAGAAGGTCAGGACAAGATCTACTACCTCACCGGCGAAACCTACGCGCAGGTCAAGAACAGCCCGCACCTGGAAGTCTTCCGCAAGAAAGGCATCGAAGTGCTGCTGCTGACCGACCGTATCGACGAGTGGCTGATGAGCTACCTCAGCGAATTCGACGGCAAGACCTTTGTCGACGTGGCACGCGGTGATCTTGATCTGGGCAACCTGGACTCGGAAGAGGACAAGAAAGCTGCAGAAGAAGTCGCCAAGTCCAAAGAAGGTCTGGTCGAGCGCCTGAAAACCGCGCTGGGCGACTCCGTTGCCGAGGTTCGCGTCTCTCACCGTCTGACCGATTCGCCAGCCATTCTGGCCATCGGCGAACAGGACCTGGGCCTGCAAATGCGCCAGATCCTCGAAGCCAGCGGACAGAAAGTGCCGGAGTCGAAGCCGATTTTCGAATTCAACCCGAGTCACCCGCTGATCGAGAAACTCGACGGCGAGCAGAACGAAGGGCGTTTTGGCGACCTTTCGCACATCCTCTTCGATCAGGCCGCCCTGGCGGCTGGCGAAAGCTTGAAAGACCCGGCCGCTTACGTGACCCGTCTGAACAAGCTGCTGGTTGAACTGTCAGCTTGATCACGTTGTAGAAAAACCCGCTTCGGCGGGTTTTTTCATTCTGGTGTTTAACTAATCAGGAGTCAGAAATGAGCCAAGTTACTGTACGTTCCGTGGTCTATCAGCTGGATGGCCAGCCCTATGAAGGTCGTCTGGCGTTCGACGCCGAGCACAAGGGCGCGCGCCCGGGCCTGCTGATGGCGCCGAACTGGATGGGTGTCAGCGCCGGTGCGGAGGAGATCGCCAAGTCGGTCGCGGCCAAGGGCTACGTGGTGTTGATTGCTGACGTGTATGGCCAGGCAGTACGTCCGCAGAACGCTGACGAGGCCGGCGCGGCGATGATGCCGCTGAAGAACGATCGTGCACTGCTGCGCAAGCGCATGCAGGCAGCGTTCGAGCAGTTGCAGAAGCAGGGCGAGGCAGCGGTCGATACCTCGAAGCTGGCGGTGTTCGGGTTCTGCTTCGGTGGTTGCTGTGCACTGGACCTGGCGCGCACCGGTGCACCAGTGAAGGCGGCGGTGTCGTTCCACGGTACGCTGGACTCGCCGAATCCGGCGGACGCAAAGAACATCAAGGGCTCGGTGCTGGTACTGCACGGTGCCTCCGACCCGCTGGTGCCGAAGGAGCAATTGCCGGCGTTCGAAGATGAAATGAACGCGGCGAAGGTCGATTGGCAGTTGCTCAGCTACGGCGGTGCGGTGCATTCGTTTACCGATCCGCATGCCAATGTGCCGGGCAAGATGATGTACGACGCGAAGACCGCCAAGCGTGCGTTCAAGTCGATGCATGATTTGCTGGATGAAGTGTTCAAAGCCTGAAGCCTGGAAAGCTAAAAGCCCCCTCACCCTAACCCTCTCCCAAAGGGAGAGGGGACTGATCGGGGGATGCTCAAGGATTACGCCGACCTGAAAGTGCCTTAGTGAATCCATAATCGCCAGGATTTTTCAGGTCGATGTATGACGCCAGATACCTCGGTCGGCTCCCTCTCCCACCGGGAGAGGGCTGGGGTGAGGGTAAAGACTTAACGCGGCAATTCAATCCGCTCCACTTCCCCCGGCACCGTCGGCCAATCCCCGGCCGCCCACTTGTGCCGTGCCTCATCGATCGCCGCCGGATCGCTCGCGACAAAATTCCAGTTGATCCGCCGAGGCCCGTCCAGCGGCGCGCCGCCAAACACCACCGCGTGTACATCACCCTCGGCAAACAGGCTCATCTGTTCCCCGGCCGGCAACACCGCCAGCGCATGGGGTTCGAGGAGCTCGCCATTCAACTGCGCATCGCCACTCAGCACATAAATCGCGCGTTCTTCGTGCTCGGTCGGGATCAGCAAAGTGGTTGCGGTCTGCATCTTTACTTCGGCGTACAGCGTAGGAGAAAGCACCGGCACCGGCGATTCCAGGCAAAAGCCTGACCCGGCGATCATCCGGATCTGCACACCAAGGTTATCGCTGACCGGCAAGGTTGCCGCCGGGTGATGGCTGTAATGTCCCGGACCTTGCTCGTGATCCTTGGGTGAGGCCAGCCAGATCTGCAAGCCGTGCATGGTGAAGCTTTGCTCCCACAGCGGCTCGGGCGTGCGCTCGACGTGGGCAATCGCACTGCCCGCGGTCATCCAGCTGACATCGCCAGCACTGACCACCTGATCGGAGCCGAGGCTGTCCTTGTGCTGGATCTGTCCTTCGAACAGGTAGGTCAGGGTCGACAGACCAATGTGCGGATGCTGTCGGATGTTCATGCCTTTGCCCGCCGGATAAACCGTTTCGAGCATGTGGTCGAAAAACACGAAAGGCCCGATGCTGCGGCATTTGGCTGACGGCAGCGGGCGCAGGATCGGCTGGCCTTCGACGTCTTCGGCGCGCGGGCGGATGATCAGTGGTTGCGTATCCATGGTGCATTCCAGGCTGAGCGGGTGATGCCAGAAGCATAACCCGCCGCTGGCAAGAGGGTGATTACTGGCTGTCGAAGCCTTGTGGGGCGTGGGTTTCGATGCTGACGTCGCTGGTAGTCATCAGTTTGTGGATCGGGCAGCGATCAGCCACGCGCAGTAACTCTTCACGCTGGGCATCGTTGAGGACGCCCTTGAGGGTAAGCGTCACGTGCAGGGCGTATTTGCCTTTCTGCTCTTCGCTGTTGTCGCGTTTGACCTCGACACCCACGCCGGTCAGCGGGATGTCTTTCTTCTTTGCGTACATCTTCAGGGTCAGTGCCTTGCAGGCACCGAGCGCGGCGTCGAAGTAGTCGTGTGGCTCGGGGGCCGAGCCCTCGCCGCCGGCAGACTTCGGCACGTCGGCAAACAATTCGTAGTCATCGATCTGTACGGTGTGACGAAAACCTTCGGCGGAGACGGTATTGACGGTAACAGTCATGGCAACCTCACTGGCAGTAGGAAAAAGTCGTTCGATCAAAAAAGGACCTTGCAGTTATAGAGCATTCCTACAGAGCCGCGTTCCACTTTCCTGCAGGATGAACCCTTGTGATCGGCTCAGGGTCTAGGCTATGCCTACCTGCCGGAGATTACTTGTGTCCTTGTTTCGTTTGAGTCTTGCCTGCCTGCTGGCATTCGCCGGTAGCGCCAGCGCCCGCGATTACACCTACAGCGATGCGCACTTGCACTACGTGGATTTTTTCCAGGAAACCGCCGGCATGGCGAAATTGCTCACGGCCATGCAGGACAATTCCATCGACCATGTGATGATTTCCGGTATTCCCGTGGCGAAGAAGTGGCACGAGGACGAACCCAAGCGTCCGCGCTATTACGCCGGCGATGATGCCGATGCCTACTGGTACAGCGCCACCGATGTGATCGTTGCCGATGCCGTGCAAAAGCTGACTTCGGAGCAGCGACTGCACTTCCATCCGTTCCTTTCAGGCTTCAACCCCAATGACAAGAACTCCGCCGCGCACATCCAGCGCATGCTCGATCTGTATCCGGGGCTGTGGCAGGGCATTGGTGAAGTGTTCACCCGCCATGATGACTTGACGGCGTTGACCGCCGGCGACACGCCACGGGCCAATAACGAGGCGATGAAGCGGATTTATCACCTGGCTGCCGAAAACGATCTGCCAGTGATGCTGCATTCCAACATCACCTCCAAGCGTGAGAAAAATCCGCTGTACTTGAAGGAAATCGAAGAACCCCTGCGTAATCACCCGCACACCCGGTTCATCTGGGCGCACGCCGGCACCAGCGCGGAAATTCATCGGCACCAGACGCAACTGGATTTTCTCCTGCCCACGGTGAGTCGGATGCTTGAGGCTTATCCGAATCTGTACATCGATCTGTCGTGGAGCATGCTCACACCGTACCTGCTGGACGAGCAGGGCAAGCCGCGTGCGGAATGGCTGGCATTGGTCGAGAAATATCCTGAGCGCTTCATGCTGGGTTCGGATGTTGTAGGTCGATTCAACAAACTCGGTCAGGAAATGCGCAGCTTCACGCCGTTCCTTGATGCATTGCCCGAAGACGTTGCACGTAAAGTCGCCCGGGATAACTTCCTGGCGATATTGCCGCGAACAGCGGCAAAGTCCGGGAAACCGCGCTGAATCGTTAATGCCGAGGGTTCGAAGTATCAAGGCCTTTTGATATCACCTTTTGGTCTTACGCAAATTTTCGCCGGGCCGATACCTTCTAAAGCAACCAGCTGCAGGGTTGATGCAGCGCTTTTGGAAGGAACCAGAGTCATGAGCATCCGTAGTCTCAATATCGCGCCGCGAGCCGGCCTGGGTTTTGGTGTGTTGGCGCTGATGGTGTTTGCCCTGGGGGCGTTCGCCCTGCTGCAAATGGCGAACATGCGCGCCCAGTCTGATGAGGTCGACAACAACTGGCTGCCGAGCGTGATGGCGGTCGGCGAGATGAGTCAGGACATGTTGCGTCTGCGTGCGCTGACCATGCGCCTGCTGCTCAATCGTGACCCGCAGGCGCTGGCGCAGAATGTCGCCAAGCTCAATGACCTGCGCGGTGTGTTGAGCGAAGCCCAACAACGCTATGACGTGTTGATCGTGCTGCCCGAAGAGCGCAAGTTGTTCGACCGCTTCAAGGTTGCCGAGCACCAGTATCTGGAGTTTCAGGCGCAGGTCATGCAGTTGTCCGCACAGAATCGGGTGGAGGAGGCGGCGGCGATTCTCAACGGTGAAATGAGCCCGTTGGCCGACGACATGGCGGTCACCCTGAAAGAGCTGGTCGAGCTGAACAAGCACAATGCCAATCTTGCCACCGAAGCCGCGCGCCTGGTTTTCATCAATTCGCGGGTGTGGGTCGGGGTGATGATTGGCATCACCGCGCTGATCACCATCGGTCTGGCGTTGTTGCTGACCCGCAGCATCGTCCTGCCGCTGGCGCAATCACTCGGCGTGGCGGAAGTGGTGGCTGGTGGAGATCTGACTGGCGATATCAGTATCTCCGGCAAAGACGAACCGGCGCGGCTGCTGCAGGCGCTGAAAAGCATGCAGCACAACCTGCGCGACACCATCCGGCAGATTTCCGAGTCGTCCAGCCAGTTGGCGTCGGCCTCGGAGGAACTGAGTTGCGTCACCGAGGACGCCACGCGCGGGCTGCACCAGCAAAGCCTGGAGATCGAGCAGGCCGCCACGGCGGTCAATCAGATGACCGCTGCCGTGGAAGAGGTCGCGAGCAACGCCGTGGCGACTTCCGAGGCGTCGCGCGAGTCTGACCGGATTGCCCAGCACGGTCGCGAGCAGGTCAATCAGACGGTGACTTCGATCCAGTCCCTGGCTGACGATGTCACGTCCAATGCCACGCAGGTCGAGGATCTGGCGCAGAAGGTTCACGGCATCAGCAAAGTGCTCGACGTGATCCGCTCGATTGCCGAGCAGACCAATCTGCTGGCACTGAACGCAGCGATTGAGGCGGCGCGGGCCGGGGATGCCGGGCGTGGCTTCGCGGTGGTGGCCGATGAGGTGCGGGCGCTGGCCCATCGCACCCAGCAATCGACCCAGGAAATCGAGCAGATGATCGGTGGCATCCAGCAGGGCACCGATTCGGCGGTCAGTTCGATGCAACAGAGCAGCGTCCGCGCCAATTCGACTCTGGAACTGGCCAAGGCTGCGGGTTTGGCGCTGGAGGAAATTGCCTCGGCGTTCACCTTGATCAACGAGCGCAACCTGGTGATCGCCAGCGCCTCGGAGGAGCAGGCAGCGGTGGCGCGGGAGGTGGACCGTAACCTGATGAACATCCGCGATCTGGCGATGCAGACGTCGGCGGGGGCAAATCAGACCAGTGCGGCAAGCCAGGAGTTGTCGCGGCTGGCGGTGGATTTGAACAATATGGTGGCCAGATTTTCGGTCTGAGCTGACCCTTGACGATTGCACTCACCCCCTGTGGGAGCGGGCTTGCTCGCGAAGGTGTTGTATCAGATACATCTTCGTTAGCTGGCAGGCCGCCTTCGCGAGCAAACCCGCTCCCACAGTATTTGTGTGTCGCCTGGGAA
>NZ_JASCPO010000061.1:0-30271 GCF_029960145.1 Pseudomonas sp. PS01299
GCAGACCCAAATCCGGAAATCGCGTTATACCTGATGCAGCGCGATTTCCGGATTTGGGTCTGCTATGCAGCCCAGCGGGAGCAAGCTCCCTCGCCACAGTTCATTTGTCCCTGGAGAAACCCCAATGAGCACCACCGGCCTCAATCCCGTCATCACCCTCGAAGAACTCCCCGGTTGCCTGCTGGTGAAGTTCCACGGCATCCAGGTCGCGGCGTCCTCTCACGTGCTGGTTCTCCATGAAGCCAACTACCCGCCGGTGTACTACGTGCCCCGCGAGGACATCGACGAGAAATACTTCGCCCGCACCGACCACACCAGTTACTGCCCGTACAAGGGCGATGCCAATTACTTCAGCCTGCAAGTGCCGGGGCATGAGGGGGCGAATGCGGTGTGGACGTACGAGAAACCGAAGATCTCGGTCGATGCGATCAAGAACTATGTGGCGTTTTATCCGGATCAGGTGAAGTTCGAGGTGATCAAGGCTGACGCTTAGTTACTGGAGGAAGAGATTTAATTGTGGCGAGGGGATTTATCCCCGATGGACTACGCAGTAGTCCCATTTTTCACAGGGGGCGCTACGCACCCCATCGGGGATAAATCCCCTCGCCACAGGTTTTTTTACCAAAGGATCATGTTTCAGATTCAGTTCTTATCGAGATCGATATTCTTCGTCTCCCGCAGACAAATCATCCCCACCACCAGGCTCACCCCGGTAATCAGCACCGGGTACCACAGCCCATAGAAAATATCCCCGGTGTACACCACCAGCGCGAACGACACCGTTGGCAGGAAACCGCCGAACCAGCCGTTGCCGATGTGATACGGCAGGGACATCGAGGTGTAGCGGATGCGGGTCGGGAACAGTTCGACCATCAGCGCCGCGAGCGGGCCGTAGCACATGGCCGAGATGATGATCAGTGCGACGATCAGCGCCACGATCATCGGTTTGTTGATCTGTTGCAGGTCGGCCTGTTGCGGGTAGCCGGCGAGGGTCACCGCGCCGCGCAGGGCCGATTCGTCGTAGCCGTCGATTTTCACGTCGCCGACGCTCACCTGCACGCCGCTGCCCGCCGGGGCGGCGACGCTGGAGTAGGGCAGGCCCTGCTTGACCAGGAAGGTCTTGACCTTGTCGCACGGGCTGTCGAATTTGGCCTTGCCCACCGGGTCGAACTGGAAGGTGCAGGTGGCCGGATCGGCCAGCACGGTGATCGGCGCCTGACGGCTGGCCTGATCGATAGCCGGGTTGGCGTAATGCGCCAGGGATTTGAAGATCGGGAAGTACAGCGCAGTGGCCAGCAGCAGCCCGAGCATCAGCACTGGTTTGCGTCCAACCTTGTCCGACAGCCAGCCGAAAATGATGAAGAACGGCGCACCGATCACCACACTGATGATCAGCAGGCTGTTGGCCACCGCCGGGTCCATTTTCAGGAACTGGGTGAGGAAGAACAGCACGTAGAACTGCGCAGCGTAAAAGGTCACCGCTTGCCCGGCGTTGATGCTGAACAGCGCGATCAGCACGACCTTGAGGTTCTCCCATTTGCCGAAGGATTCGCGGATCGGCGCTTTCGAGGCTTTGCCTTCCTCTTTCATTTTCAGGTACGCCGGCGACTCGTGCAGGCTCAGGCGGATCCAGGTGGAAATGCCTAGCAGCACGATCGACAGCAGGAACGGAATACGCCAACCCCAGACTTCAAACTGATCGCCAGTGAAGTAGCGGCAACCGAGCACCACCAGCAGCGACAGCAGCAGGCCGAGGGTTGCAGTGGATTGAATCCAGCTGGTGTGGAAGCCGCGTTTGCCGATCGGCGCGTGTTCCGCCACATAGGTCGCGGCGCCGCCGTATTCACCGCCCAGGGCCAGACCCTGAAGCATGCGCAGCACCACCAGAATGATCGGCGCGGCAATGCCGATGCTGGCGTAGGTCGGCAGCAGGCCGACGCAGAACGTGGCGATCCCCATCAGAATGATGGTCGCGAGGAAGGTGTATTTGCGCCCGATCATGTCCCCCAACCGACCGAACACCAGCGCCCCGAACGGCCGCACGATAAACCCGGCGGCAAAGGCCATCAGCGCGAAGATGAACGCCGTGGTGTCGTTGACCCCGGCGAAAAACTGCTTGCTGATCACCGCCGCGAGGGCGCCGTAGAGGAAGAAGTCATACCACTCGAACACCGTCCCCAGAGACGAGGCGAAGATGACTTTCTGCGTGGCGTTGCTGGTGCTGGCGCCGCTCGCGGCGTCCAGCGGCTGAGCGTGTTCTGACATGTCGGTATCCCTCACAGTGATTGTTTTTGTTGTTCCACTGGTGTTGCGTGTCCGGGTACTGCGTGATGCCTTGAATCTGCTGTTGATTCCTGTGGGAGGGGGCTTGCTCCCGAAGGGGCCGTGTCAGTCAAATCATGGGTGAATGACACTCCGCTTTCGCGAGCAAGCCCGCTCCCACACTGGGGCTGTGAACAGGTCCTGAAAGGATCAACTGCGCCGCCTTCTCGGCAATCATCAGCGTAGGCGAACAGGTGTTGCCTGAGGTGATGCGCGGCATGATCGAGGCGTCGGCGATGCGCAGGCCGGGCACGCCATGCACGCGCAATTGCGCGTCGACCACCGCGTCAGCGTCACTGCCCATGCGACAGGTGCCGACCGGATGGAAAATCGTCGTACCGATGCGCGCCGCCGCTTCGTGCAATTGCTCCTCGCTTTGCAGGCTGTCGCCGGGCAGATATTCCACCGGTTTGAACGCTTGCAGGGCCGGGGCGCTGACGATGCGGCGGGTCAGGCGGATCGCGTCGGCGGCCACGCGCAGGTCTTCAGGATGGCTGAGGTAATTGGGTTGAATCAGCGGTGCTTCCTGCGGGTCTGCCGAACGGATGTCGATGCGGCCACGGCTCTGCGGACGCAGATCACACACCGACGCGGTGAACGCCGGAAAGCTGTGCAGCGGCTCGCCAAAACGCTCCAGCGACAGCGGCTGCACGTGATACTCAAGGTTGGCGGAAGTCTGCTCCGGCCCGGATCGGGCAAACGCTCCGAGCTGACTCGGCGCCATCGACAGCGGCCCGCTGCGGTCATACAGATAACGCAGGCCCATGCCCATCTTGCCCCAGACGCTGCCGGCGATCTGATTCAGGGTTCGAGCGTTCTGCAGTTTGTAGATCAGGCGCAGTTGCAGGTGATCCTGCAGATTGCCGCCGACCCCCGGCAGCTCATGAATCACCCCGATGCCGAGGCGTTCCAGTAACGGACGCGGGCCGATCCCGGAGCGTTGCAGAATGCTCGGCGAACCCACGGCGCCAGCGCAGAGGACGATTTCCTTGCGCGCCTTGAAGCTTTTCACCTGGCCTTCGTGACGCGCGCTGACTTTTGAAGCACGGCCGTTTTCCAGCAGCACCCGATCCACTTCAACCCCGGTCAGCACCGTCAGATTGGTCCGCTCGCGAACAGGTTTGAGAAAAGCCTTGGCCGCGTTCCAGCGCACTCCTGATTTCTGGTTGACCTGAAAGTAGCCGCAACCCTCGTTGTCGCCCTGGTTGAAGTCGTCGATGCTGGCGATGCCGCTCTGTTCGGCGGCACTGCGAAACGCGTCGAGAATCGGCCATGACAGCCGCTGTTGCTCGACCCGCCATTCACCCTTGGCACCATGAAATTCAGCGGCGCCGGCAAAATGGTTTTCGCTCTGTTTGAACAGTGGCAGCACGTCGTTCCAGGCCCAGCCCGGATTGCCCTCGGCGGCCCAGCCGTCGTAGTCACCAGCCTGGCCGCGCATGTAGATCATGCCGTTGATCGAGGAGCAGCCACCGAGCACTTTGCCGCGTGGGTAGCTCAGGCTGCGACCTTGCAGGCCGGGTTGCGCTTCGGTCTTGAAGCACCAGTCTGTGCGCGGGTTGCCGATGCAGAACAGGTAACCCACGGGGATGTGAATCCACGCATAGTTGTCGCGTCCGCCGGCTTCGAGCAGCAACACCCGCTGCTGTTTGTCTGCCGACAGTCGATTGGCCAGCAGGCATCCGGCGGGGCCGGCGCCGACCACGATGTAGTCGTATTCTTCAAGGGAAGTCTGCATTCCCTGACCTCGCTTTTTGTTTTTATTGTCGGACACTCTAGTTGTTAGCTTTCGTTAAAAGAATGTTAGTTTTTGCGCAGCCGCTGTGCGTTTTCAAACAGCCCGGATTGACCATAGCTGACAAGGACACCCCATGTTCGACTGGAATGACCTGCGGTTCTTTCTTGAGTTGCAACGCAGCGGCCGCCTGCTCACCGCTGCCCGGCGCTTGAACACTACTCACGCCACCGTGGCCCGACACATCGAGGCCATCGAAAAAAGCCTCGGCACCGCGCTGTTCGTCCAGCACGCCCAGGGCTATGAAATGACCCCGGCAGGCGAGGCGCTGCTCAAGCACGCTGAAGCCATGGAGAACGTCGCGCTGCTGGCCCAGGAAGAAATCACCCAGTCCACCGCACCGCTGGGCAAGATCCGTGTCGGCGTCACCGAAGGGCTGGGCATCAAGTTTCTCGCCAGCCGGATGATCGGCCTGTTCGAACGTTATCCGGGGCTGGAAGTGGAACTGGTCGCCGTGCCGCGCTTCGTCAGCATCCTCAACCGCGAGGCGGAAATCAGCATTCATCTGGAGCGCCCCGCGGCGGACATGCTGGTCACGCGCAAACTCACCGACTATCGATTGGCGCTCTACGCCAGCCAACGCTACCTCGACAACGCACCGCCGTTGCGCAGCCGCGAAGACCTCGCGCGGCATGCGTGGATCGGTTATGTCGATGATTTGCTGTTCAGTCAGGAACTGATGTTCCTCAACAGCTTCTGCCGCAGCCCGCGCGTGGTGTTCCATAGCACCAGCGTCATCGCCCAGCAGGAAGCGGCGCGCTCGGGATTGGGCATTGCGGTGTTGCCTTGCTACATGGCCGCGTCGGATCCGGATCTGGTGGCGTTATTGCCGGATGACAGCATCGAGCGCAGTTACTGGATCAGTACCCGGCGCGAGCTGCACAAGTCGGTGCGGCTGCGGGTGGTCTGGGATTATGTCGTCGGCCTTTGCGAGGCGGAGCAGGAGCTGTTGCGCGGATAGTCCCGCCCCGCACAAATCCCCTTGTGGGAGCGGGCTTGCTCGCGAAGGCGGTATGTCTGTGAAGTAGATATCGACTGACACTACGCCTTCGCGAGCAAGCTCGCTCCCACAGGGTTCTGCGGTTGCTGCCGGATGACAGCATCGAGCGCAGTTACTGGATCAGCACCCGGCGAGAGTTGCACAGGTCGGTGCGGCTGCGGGTGGTCTGGGATTATGTCGTCGGTCTTTGCGAGGCGGAGCAAGGCCTGTTGCGCGGCTGATCCTGCCCACACAATTCCCTTGTAGGAGTGAGCCTGCTCGCGATAGCGGTGTATCAGGCGACTTCTGCTTCACAGTCATGCCGCTATCGCGAGCAGGCTCACTCCTACAAGGGATCGCATCTGGGGTTGAATAATATATGGATATCCGTATATTCGGTTTTCCATATGTTCGAGCCCGCCCCCCCATGCTCACCCCCACTGAACTGTTCAAAAGCCTGGCCGATGAAACCCGTGCCCGCGCCACCTTGCTGATTGCCGAGCAGGGTGAGCTGTGTGTCTGCGAGCTGATGTGCGCCCTCGACGACAGCCAGCCGAAAATCAGCCGCCACCTCGCGCAACTGCGCAGCAATGGGTTGTTGCTCGATCGCCGTCAGGGTCAGTGGGTCTATTACCGGCTCAACCCGGATCTGCCGGATTGGGTTCACCAGATCCTCAAGGTCACGGCCACGGCCAACGCCGATTGGCTCAAGGACAATGCCTGTCGCCTGCACAACATGGACGGCCGTCCTGCCCGCGAAACCGCGTGCTGCTGAACTTCAAATAACCCCGGAGCTATCCATGCGTGTCCTGTTCATGTGCACGGCCAACAGTTGCCGCAGCATCCTTTCCGAAGCCATGTTCAATCATCTGGCACGCGAGGGTTTCGAGGCGGTGAGCGCCGGCAGTTTCCCAAAAGGCCAGGTGTTGCCGCGCAGCCTGACGACGCTGCAACAGGCCGGTATTTCCATCGACGGTTTGTACAGCAAAGGCAACGACGCCTTTGAAGGCAACCCGCCGGACATCGTCATCACTGTCTGCGACAAGGCAGCGGGCGAAACCTGCCCGGTGTACTTCGGCCCGGCGATCAAATGTCATTGGGGGCTGGAAGATCCCTCTGATGTGAGCGGTGACGAGGCCGCAGTGGATGCGGCGTTCCGTGCCACGCTGGCGATCATCGAGCGCCGCTGCGCAACCTTCCTCGGTCTTCCTTTCAAATCACTCAGCCGCGTTGAGCTTCAGCGCGAACTGGATCGCATCGGCTCCCTCTGAGCCGGAGGACGTATGTCAGAGCACCTGCCCAATCTTGATCACAGCCTGTTCGAAGGCCGGATCACATCACCTTCGCACGAACACAAACCGCGCATCCTGCTGCTCTACGGCTCGACCCGCGAACGCTCCTTCAGCCGTCTGCTGGTGGAGGAGGCCGCACGCTTGCTGGAGCACTTCGGTGCCGAGACGCGCATCTTCAATCCGTCCGGTTTGCCGTTGCCTGACGACGCCCCGGTCGACCTTCCGAAAGTCCAGGAACTGCGCGAGCTGGTGCTGTGGTCGGAAGGTCAGGTCTGGTGTTCGCCGGAACGCCACGGCGCGATGTCGGCGGTGTTCAAGGCACAGATCGACTGGATTCCGCTGGAGCTCGGCGCGGTGCGTCCGACCCAGGGCAAAACCCTCGCGGTGATGCAGGTCTGCGGCGGTTCGCAGTCGTTCAACGTGGTCAATCAACTGCGCGTGCTGGGGCGCTGGATGCGCATGTTCACCATCCCCAATCAGTCTTCGGTGCCCAAGGCGTTCACGGAATTCGATGAGGCGGGGCGGATGAAACCGTCAGCGTTTTATGACCGCGTGGTTGATGTGATGGAAGAGCTGGTGAAGTTCACCGTGCTGCTGCGCGAGCGCCAGGATTTTCTGGTGGATCGCTATTCCGAGCGCAAGGAAAGTGCCGAGCAACTGATGGCGCGGGTCAATCAACGCTCGATCTGAAATGCACAAACCTTCTAGCCTCAACCCGCCAATTGTGGATTACTGACCCCAGCCCACCACTGTACGCACGCCATGAGCAACTGGATCGACCTTGCCCGCGACCGGGAGACCGGCATCGAAACCCTGCACGCGCATTTCGCCGGGCACGCGCATGCCTACGATCCGCACTGGCACGAAACCTACCTGATCGGCTTCACCGAGCAAGGCGTGCAGCGCTTCAACAGCCGTCGGGCGCGGCACGACAGCACGCCGGGCAAGGTCTTCATGCTGGAACCCGGCGACATCCATGACGGCGATGCGCCGAGCCCGGACGGTTTCACCTATCGCATGCTCTATCTGCAACCGGCATGGCTGGAGCAAGCGCTGGACGGTTTGCATCTGGGCAGTTACGGCAGCGGCTTGCCGGGAATCGGCAGTGTGCTCAACGATGATCCCGAACTGGCCCGGGCCACCTTGTTTGCCTTCAATGCGCTGCATCAGCAGGACGTGCGCATGGTGCGCGATGTGGCGCTGGATGCCTTGCTCGAACGACTGGCGATTCATCTGTACCGGCGACCGCAACCGACCGCTGCCAACCACGCGCCATTGCTCGCCCGGCAGGCACGCGATTACCTGGTGACCTACCACGAACAGGACATCAGCCTGCAAACCCTGGCCGACGTCTGCGGCACCGACCGCTTTCGTCTGACGCGCGCGTTCAAGGCTGCCTATGGTCTGGCGCCACACGCGTGGCTGATCCAGCTGCGTCTGAGCCGTGGCCGGCAGATGCTCGCCGCCGGCATGCAGCCAGTGGAAGTCGCCAGCCGCCTCGGCTTCGCCGACCAGAGCCATCTGGGCCGCTGGTTCGTGCGCGCCTACGGCATCACGCCGGGCGCCTATCAGCAGCGCGCCATCGGCACCTTGCGCCGCTGAACAAACGTTCAAGACCACCACGCTGCTCAGCCATCACAGTAGGCCCTGACTTTCTACAGGGCCGTGCCATGCTTGCGTTCATCCTCTTTGCCTTCGTTGCCTCGATCACCCCGGGGCCGACCAACCTGATCGTCCTCAGCACCAGCGCCCGACGCGGCTGGCGGCCGTGCCTGCCGATCATTCTCGGTGCGGGGGCGGGCGCCGCTTCGTTGGTGTGGGTGGCCGGCGCTGGCGCCAGTACGCTGATGCTGCCCGGTGTGCGCCCGGTGATCAGTGCGCTGGGGATGGGCTGGATGCTGTGGCTGGCGTGGCAGATTTTCACCGCGCCGGCCACCGCCATCGATCCCACTGCCGGCGAGGAAAAAGCCGAACTGAGCTTGCTCGGCGCCGCGCTGTTGCAATGGGTCAACCCCAAGTCGTGGATGATGTCGATTGCGGTGATCAGCGTATTTACCGCGCAAGGGCAGGGCTTGAACGCGTTGTGCCTGGCGTTCTTTCTGGTGTCGTTGCCGTGTCTGGCGCTGTGGGCGTTGCTCGGTCGCGGTGCGGCGCGCTGGTTGAGCAATCCGGCGCAGTTGCAGTGGCTGAACCGGATTCTGGCGGTGTTGCTGGTGGTGTCATCCGCCGCTGCGTTGCTGCACAACTGAGCCAAGAGGCATCGACAAGGTGGCGCGCAAGCCGCCCTCAGGCCGGTTGACCAAGGTAATCCGCCCGCCCAGACGCAATGCGATGGTGTTGACGATGGTCAGCCCCAAGCCCGCACCTTGTGTGTTGCCGCGGCTGTAAAAGCGTTCGAACAGACGCGCCCGATCCGCTTCGTCTATTCCCGGGCCCTGATCCTCCACGCTCAGCAGGCACCAGCCCTCGGCCTGGCTCAGTTTGACCGTGATCACGCCGTGCTCCGGCGAGAAGTTGGCGGCGTTGGTGATCAGGTTGCCCAAGGCGATGTCGATTGCAGCGGTGCTGGCCATGACGTGGAACGGTTGTTCGCCGTCCTCGAAGGCCAGTTCCAGGTGTTTGCTCAACAGCCACGGCGTCAGTTGCACGAGGCTGTTGCGCACGGTTTCGCTGAGGTCGATGCGTTGCAGCGGCGGCGGGTTGGATTTCGGTTCGAGGCGGGCCATGGTCAGCAACTGGTTGACCAGACGGCTGGTGCGGTCGACGCCGGAAATCAGAAACTGCAACGACTCGCGGCGCTCCTGTTCGGTACCGGCCTCCAGCAGGTTTTGCGCATGCACCCGCAGCACCGCCAGTGGCGTGCGCATCTCGTGGGCGGCGTCGGCGATAAACCGTCGTTCGCGGCCAAGTACCTCCTGAATCTGCGCGAGCATGCGGTTGAGCGCCGCCTGCATCGGTTCCAGTTCGCTGGGCAACGGCGTCAGTTGCAGTGGCTCCAGCGAGCCGCTGTGTCGGGCGCGCAAGGTTTGCGCCATGTTCGCCAAGGGCCTGAGTCCCCAGCCGATCGCCAGCCAGACCATCGCCGCGAGTATCAGGCTGCCGAGCACGTTCGGCCACAGCGTGTGGCGCACGATGCGATCAACCAGATCGGCGCGCACATCATCGCGTTCGCCGACCCAGATGCGCAGACCGTTCTGCGGGTCTTCGAGCATGAAGGCGCGCCAGTGACGGTTGTTCAAGTCGACCACATCGCTGAAGCCCGGCTTCGTCGGCGGGGCGGTGAACGACGGGGCACTGGCGGTGTGCACCAGCACCTCGTTTTTCGGGTTCCACACCTGGAAGGCGATCTTGCTTTCGTAAGGATGGCCGTCGACGCGTGGCTTGGCTTCGCCGAGCGCCTGATTGAACGCCTGATACAACTGCGAGTGATCCTTGCTCGCCAGCGGCATGCGCATCACGCCTTGCAGCAGGCGAGCGTTTTGCGCCAGTTGCGCGTCGTAGACTTCGGCGATTTCGTGGTTGCTGTCGTGCAGGTTGAACACGCTGAGCACCGCAAGACCGGCGAGCAACAGCCCGATGATCAGCGTCAGCGTACGGCGACGAATCGAGGTCATCGACGCTCCTCCACCAGATAACCCACACCGCGAATGGTGCGGATCAGGTCGGTGGAGAATTTTTTGCGCAGGTGATGGATGTGCACTTCCAGGGTGTTGCTCTCGGCTTCTTCGTTCCAGCCGTAAAGCAACTGGATCAGTTGGTCGCGGGTCATCACCCGGCCCGGCGGCGAGAGCAATTCATGCAGCAACTGATACTCCTTGGGCGTCAGCGCGACAGGTTGACCCTGATAGCTGACCTGCTGGGTGCCGGGGTTGAGGCTGATCCCGGCGTGTTCGATCAGCGCCTGGGCGCGCCCGGCACTGCGACGCAACAAGGCGCGCAGGCGTGCCTTGAACTCATTGAGGTCGAAGGGTTTGACCAGATAGTCGTCGGCGCCGGCGTCCAGCCCGGCGATGCGGTCTTCGGTGGCATCGCGCGCGGTGAGGATCAGCACCGGCAGGTTCGAACCGCTGTCGCGCAGACGACGCAGCACTTCGAGGCCGTCCATGCGCGGCAGGCCCAGATCGAGTACGGCAACGTCAAAGGTTTCACTGAGCAGCGCATGCAACGCGCTGCTGCCATCCTTCAACCAATCGACGGTGTAGCCCTCGCGCCCCAATGCCTGATGAATGCCTTCACCGAGGGCTACGTCATCCTCAATCAGTAATAAACGCACGCGGGCTCCTGTCAGTCGAGTTTCTTGTTCACGTCCACCAGCAGGGCGGCGATCTCTTTGCGGCGCCCGGCGTCAGCGGTTTCCCGGCCCGGGCGCGGGGCGGCCTGCTGGGCCTTGAGCAGCGCGACCCTGGCTTCAGCGTAGCGCTTCTGACGGTAGAGGTGATCGCCCCAGAAGTACAGACTGTCGATGCCCTCCGGATTCAGTTGCAGCGCTTGCTTGAGCAGTTGCTCGGCCTTGTCGCTGTCGCCGAAACCGATCGGCCAGCCCGGGACGCGATCATACAGCGCGGCGAGGCTGGTGTAGGCCGAGCCTTGCAAGGCTTTGGGGTCGAGCGTCAGGGCTTTTTCCAGATCGGCCTTGGCGTCCTTGGCCTTGCCCAATGCACCGATTCCGCCCTGAGCGCCGGCCCAACTGCTGGTGACGATGCCTTTCCAGATCCACGCTTCGGCCACTGCCGGACGCTGGGTGGTAAAGGCAGTGGCTTCGGACGACAACTGCTCGAACGCGGCGGCGCGCTGTTTTTCTGCCACTTCATATTGGATGTGCGCCCAGCTCTGCTGGATGCCATTGAGGCGTTGTTGATCGGCAGGTTCCAGCGCCCAGACGCTTTGGCTGAGGGCGGCGAGCAACAGGCATACGGAAAGTCTTTTCATGATTTTGGCGGCTCGTTGTCAGGTTTCTCACTGAGGCGGCGAATCAGCGGCAACTGCTTGCGCAGGCCTCGATCCACCAGATGTGGCAGCAGATTGTTCAGGCGTACGAAGAAGCGCTCCGGCCAGCCCAGATACAGGTCGCGGCGGTCGCCGGCGATCGCGTGGATCACCGCCGAGGCGACGGTTTGCGGGTCATCGACGTTGGCCTTGAGCGCATCGTTCAAGGCTTGCGCCGCCGCACTGTTCATCGACGTGCGCGTGGCCCGGGGCGCGACGTAAAGCACGTTGACCCGGGTGTCGGCCAGTTCGCGGCGCAGCGCTTCGGAGAATCCGCGCAGGGCGAACTTGGTCGCGCAATAACTGGCGTAACCGGGGTAGCCGATCGAGCCGTAAGTGGAACCGACGTTGACCACCATCGCGCTGTCGGCCTGTTTGAGCAGTGGCAGCAGCAGTTTGGTCAGGCACATCGGTGCGCTGATGTTCACCGCGAGCATCGCGTTGATGTCGCTGTCATCCAGCTGTTCAAGCATGGCGAAGTGGTTGACCCCGGCCGCGTTGATCAGCAGGTTGATGCCGCCAATGGCTTCGGCGGCGGCCAGCACTTTGCGCCGGTCGCTGAGGAAGGTCAGGTCGGCGGCGACCCAGCACAGCGAATTCGGGTAGCGCTCAAGCAACGGCGCCAGCGCCTGCTCATGCCGCGCCACCGCCAATACCTGGGCGCCGGCGGCGCACAAGGCCTCGGCAATCGCCATGCCGATGCCGCCACTGGCGCCGGTCAACACCACCCGCGCATCACGCAGCTGCATGTTGAGCCTCCGCGTCACGTGGCAGGCCACGGAACATGTCGGTGTATAGGCGATAGACGACTTTCGAGGCGTGGATCACCGCTGCCTGATCCTCTGGATCTTCCAGCTGATTCATCAAGCGGCGATAGGTTTGCATGTGCTCGATGTCCAGTGAACCGTGCGAGCTGAGGTAGCTGAACGCGGTGTCCGGCAGCGCCAGACGTTCGCGAATGCTGCCCGCCGCATGGGTGGCCAGGGCGATGCTGGTGCCTTCAAGCACATTGACCATGCCGAATAGGCCCACCGGATTGCCTCGGGCGATCAAGTCGTAGAGGAAACTGACCATCAATTCGATCGGCAGCGATGGCTGCCCGTCGCGCACCGCGTTGCGATCACCGCCACACGCGGCAATATCGTTGAGCACCCACTGTTCATGGCCGTATTCGTCTTCGATGTATTCGCAGACGGCTTTGCGCAGCCACTCCAGCCGTGTCGGCAGGCGCGCGCCGCAGGCCATCATCAACGGCACGGTGTGACGCACGTGGTAATACGCCTGAGCCAGAAATGCCCGATAGCTTTCCAGGCTGACCTTGCCTTGCAGGGCATCGAGGATGATCGGCAGGTTGAACAACTCGTGGCGTTCCTGCTGCGTGGCTTCTTGCAGGGTGTCGAAAAAATTCATGATGCGGACTCCTCGGAAACAGCGGATTCAGTCAATTGGGCGTGGTACAGCGCGACAATCGCCTCGCGGCGTGGCCGACCATTGGCGGTCAGCAGGCCATTGGCGGCGGTGAACGGTTGCAGCAGGCGCGTCCAGCGGTGCACCTGGGCGTAATCGGGCAAGGCTTCGTTGGCTTCGGCGACCGCTGCCGCCAGCTCCGCGTCGCTGCAATCGGCACGGTGCGGCCAGAGCAAGGCATGGTTGTGCGGCAGAGCCTCGCCGTAGACGAAGGCCTGGGCGATATGGCGGCGCTGGGTCAGTTCCGACTCGACCCATTCCGGGTTGACGTTGCGCCCGAAACTGGTGACGAACTGGTGCTTCTTGCGGCCCTTGAGGTAGAGGAAACCTTCGGGGTCGAACTCGCCCAGATCGCCGCTCGGCCACCATTCATCAGCGTATGGCGCGTCCCCCAGATAACCGAGCAGCGCCGAGCCCTTGATCAGTACTTCGCCGTCTTCGGCCAAGCGCACTTCAACGTGCGGCAGCGGCTGGCCGACGCTACCCGGACGCCGCGCGCCGGGGCGATTGAGGCACACCACCGAGGCGCATTCGGACAAGCCATAACCTTCGAAAACCGGCAGGCCGACACGCTGTGCGCGATGCAGCAAGTCCTCCGAGACCCGCGCACCACCGACGGCGGCGAAACGCAGTTTTTGTGGATCGAAGGCTTTCTGTTCGGCAGCGCTGACCAACATCAGCAACAGTTGCGGCACCAGAATCAGACTCTCCGGCGCACGTCCGGCCAGATAACCCAGCAGGTGCGGTACATCGACGCCGCTGGCGCCCTGGATGCCCAAGGTTTTCTGGCTCGGCAGACTCAGCGTCGCACCGGCGTACAGCGCGGCGTAGCAGCCGAGGTTTTCCAGCAGAATCGCCAGCGGCAACAACGCCAGATGATGCTGTGGATCGGTGGATTTGCTCGCTTGATCCAGCTCGCGCGCCACACGCAGCAAACTGTTGGCGCTCAGGCACACGCCTTTCGGTGTGCCGGTGGTGCCGGAGGTGAAGGTCAGTTTGGCGGTGCCGGCTGGCAGGCGACTTGGGCCATCGAACGTGCGGCACCAGAACTCACCATGCTTCTCGTAACCGGCGGCGAGCAGTTCGGCGTCCAGCTCCGGTTCGGCAATCACCCGTTCGGCCTGGCTCTGTTCCAGACAATGGGCACGTTGCGCGGAGCTGAAAAACGCCGGCAGCGTCACGCAGGTCAAGCCCTCGAACAACACGGCCAGATCCCACAGCATCGCATCGACGCCGTTATCCAGTGCCAAGGCGATCACCTGCGCCTGTTCATCGCGCAGGCGCTCCTGGCGATACAGCACCTCGGCGTAAACAGTGGCGTAATCGAGTTTCAGCGTATCGCCCCACAGCGCGGTGCTGTTGTCATTGCGCCGGGCATGGTCGCGCAGGGTTTCCTGGAAGCGTTGCAGTTCAAGCGACATGGCAGGCTCCTTCAATCGAGGTCGGCAGGCCCAATCGAGTGAACAGGCCGATATTGCGCAAATGGATGAAGCCGGCGCGGATGTTGCCGACGTGCACCCACGGCTTGCTTTCGTAATAACTGCCCCAGTGTTGACGCTCGTCACCCAGGCGATCCGGGTCGGCGGCGCATAATGTCACTGGCTTCAGACCGAGCCGATGGAAGCTGTTGACCAGCCCGATGTTGCCGGTGAACGTCACCCATTCCAGGCCGCCCATGGCCAGCAGGTAGGTGATGGCGATGATGCTCATGCGGGCGCTGCCGGTGTCGCTGGCGGCGAGGTTGCCGACTTCGACGATGCCAGTGCGATCCACCGGACGATCCGCTGCAGCGCTGATCAACGGTTCGATCGGTTCATCCAGATAGCGCTCGAGAAACAGCGGCTCTTGATGTGCACGACGTACACCAGCCACCGCACACAGCTCACCGTCGCCGTTGTGCATGCCGAACAGCTCGGGCATAAAGTGCCGAATGTCGGCGCCGTGGGCTTTGCGAAAACGCTGCTGGATGAAAGCTTCGAAAGTCTCTCGCAGCGCGTCGTCGGGCAAGGCGCCGGTCAACGTCATCTGCGGCGTTTCGGCTTGACCGAAGCGCAGGGGAAGGGGAATGTTCCAGTCGAAATCGGGCATGGGCAGAACGCCTCCCTCAATGATTTGAGCGCAGTATCGGAGGCGTTTCTTAACGAAGTCTGAAGGTGAAAAAAGGTTAATCAACGGGCAATCTTCAGATTGTCTTAAGACTGCAAGGGCAGGGTGGCACCGTCGGTTCGCCCTGCAACCGGATCGAGACTGTCGAACGAATCGACCGTCACTCACGACAATCACGAGGCGCTTCTTATGACCCGCGACACCGCCGTAACCCGTTATGGAAAACTCTCAATCACCCTGCACTGGCTGATGCTGGCGTTGTTTGTCGGCGTCTATGCCTGTGTTGAAATCAAGGGCTTCATGCCCAAGGGCAGCGAAGCGCGCGGCCTGCTAATGGGCTTCCATGGCCTGTTCGGAGCGAGCATTTTCGTGCTGGTGTGGGTGCGTCTCCTCGGCCGCTTGAGCCCACGCCCGCCGATCACTCCGAAGCCGCCAGCCTGGCAGACCGGCATCTCGCACCTGATGCACCTGGCGTTGTACGTGCTGATGATCGCCACGCCGATCCTCGCCTGGCTGATGCTCGCCGCAGCCGACAAACCGTTCCCGTACTTCGGCTTCCACGTCCCGGCACCGGTGGCGATCGACCCGGACTTCGCCAAACAGCTCAAGTACTGGCATGAAACGCTGGGCAGCGCCGGCTACTGGCTGATCGGCCTGCACGCGGCGGCGGGGCTGTTTCACCACTACTGGGTGCGGGATAACACGCTGGTGCGGATGTTGCCGGGGCGCACGGAATAACCTTGATCTACCTGTAGGAGTGAGCCTGCTCGCGATAGCGGTAGACCCGTCAGCACGGATGTCGACTGAACAGACGCCATCGCGAGCAGGCTCACTCCTACAAGTTTTGTGGTGTGTTCAAGTGATCGACGCTTCAGGTTTTGCACCTGCCTGCCGATGAAATCTGCACGATTTTAACGGATGCCGTTCATGAACAAGGTTGTTGCTCTACTGGCGCTCACCGCCCTCATTGCAGGCTGCAAAACCAACAGCGCTTATACCCAGGTCGCAGATTTTCCCGCTCTGCGTTGCTTCGCCTACTGGGACGATAAAGCCATCACCTCGCTGGAAGTCAGCTACATCCGCGACCTGAGTCAGAGCGGTAACCTGCCGTGCACGATCATGCTGGGCAACCTGTACGAGAAGGGGCGCGGTGTACCGCAGGACTTTTCCAAAGCCAAGGCCCTCTATCAATCCGTAGCCGGTAAAGACGCCAGCGCCTACGGTCAACTTGGGCGCATGGCTGAAGAAGGCATCGGCGGGCCGGTCAATGACACCGATGCGCGGCAGTTTTATCAGCGTGCCGTGAGCAAGCCCGAGCAGCAGCGCAGTGAAGCCAAACTGGCCAAATACATGGAGGACGGGCGCGGTGGTCCGCAGGATCTGCAAGGCGCGCTGACGCATTACTTCAACGCCACGCAGTATCTCGGTGATGACGCGTGGCAAGGCATCGAACGCCTGCGCGCCAAAGGCTTGCCTCTGACGATCGAGCAGCAACAGCGCTACAACAATCTCTTTGTCAGCAGCGTGCAAAGCGGCCTCAAGAAACGCATCACCGCCATAGAGAAGTCTCTGGAGAACAACGTCAATCCGACGTCTGCCAGCAAGCCAGTGCAGGTACAGCTGGAGTACACCCCGGGCGCATCGGCCCCGGTGGTTTCGATACGGCAAAGCTCGGGCGACACCGCGCTTGATCAAAGAGTGATGCAAGGCTTCAGCGATTATCGCTTTCCCGGTGACCCGATCATGCCACCGGGCCAGAAGAGCTATCAGGCGATCCCGATCGTCAGGACCGACGGCAAGAGTCCGCGGCAGAGATTTGACGAGAGCAGAAAGAACTGAGTCTTCCCTCGATTGAATCAGCTCCAACCGTGGCACCTTAAATCGATATGAACGGATGACCCTCATGAACAAGGCAGTTGCTATTCTGGCCCTCACGATCCTCGTTGCAGGCTGCAAAACCACTCCACCCACTCCTCAGGAAGCAAGTCTCACCGGCACTCGCTGCCTGCTGTTCGCCAAGGTGAGTGACCTTTCCGCCGATCGCGTCGACTACATCCTCGACGCCAGCAACAACGGCAACCTCAACTGCAAGCTTGCGCTCGGCGCTTTTTATGAGTTTGGTCGTGGCGGTTTATCGGCGGATGTGCGCAAGGCGCGCTCCCTGTATGAGTCTGTCGCTACGGTGGACGGCGCCGGTTATGAGCAACTGGCGCGCATGGCCGAGGAGGGCCGCGGGCAGGCGCCCGACGCTGTCGAGGCGCGACGGCTTTATCAGTTGGCGCTCGCACACCGAGAAAGCTTCAACAGTGAGTTCGCGCTGGCCCGGTTGATGGAAGAGGGCCGAGGTGGCCCGCAAGACCTGTCCGGGGCGCTGACGCATTACCTCAACGCCACCCAGCAAATCGATGACCAGGCGTGGGCCGGTGTGCAGCGGGTCCGCGCCCAGGGGTTGACCCTGACTGCCGAACAGACACAGCGCTACAACGAAAAATGGTACGACGCTGTTAGCACCAGTCTCGCAAGTACGGTGTACGACACCGAGTTGCTGTTGAACAGACAGATCAAACCCGGCACCGCGAGTAAACCGGTCACGTTGGAGGCGAAAGGCAAACCCGGTTCGCTGGTGCCGCAACTCACCTTGGTCGAAAGTTCTGGCAATCACGACGTGGACCAGGCCGTACTCAAGGCCCTCAGCGAATACCGCTATCCCGCGCTGCCGATCCTCAAAGCAGGGCAGGAATCGTGGTCATCCGAATTCCCGGTGAAGGTCGGCGTGAACTGATCGGGCTGGCCGGGCCACTTGCCGGAACAGCGTCCCGCGTCCACTCTATGACCTGCCGACAAGGAGCGTCCGCCGACCCTCCGTCGTGACCCAAGGGAGCTGGCAGCATGAGCGAAGACAACAAGGTAAAAGGCCCGGCGTCGTACTTTCCCGCTATCGAAAAGAAATACGGCCAGCCTATCGAGCACTGGCTGAACCTGCTCGCCGGCATCACCGACAAGAAGCACATGGAGCTGGTGGCGTGGCTCAAGGAGGAACACGGCATGGGCCACGGTCATGCCAACGCCTTGGTTGCGCATCATCTGACGGTTAAAAAGTGAGGGCAGGGCAGCGATGAATTTCTCCCACCGGCCAGTGACGGCCGACGACGTCAACACCCTCTGCAGCTTTCCGCAAGGCGAACAAGAGCTGTTCTTCATGTTCCCGAAAGCGAGCTTCCCGCTGACGGAAGAGCAGATGCACACCGCGATCAGCCAGCGCTTCGACTCCACGGCATTTCTGGCCAACGGCGAGTTCGTCGGTTTCGCCAACTTCTACCGTGCCGAGCACGACGGCGTCTGCTGCATCGGCAACGTCATCGTCGCGCCTTACGCCCGTGGTCAGGGCGTCGCTCGCTACATCGTCGAAACCATGACTGCTGTCGGCTTTGAAAAGTATCAGGCCAGGGAAGTGCAGCTGTCCTGCTTCAACGAAAACACGGCGGGGTTGCTGCTTTACCCGAAACTCGGCTTCGTCCCGTTCTCCATCGAAGAACGCGCGGCGCCGGGCGGCAGACGCGCAGCCCTGATCAACATGACCCGCCACCGACAATAGCCATCCCCCAATCCCTGTGGGAGCCGGGCTCGCCCGCGATGGCGTCCGCCCGGCCAAACGCCCTCCCGAGCCTTGCGCAGAACCTGTGGGAGCTAGCCTGCTAGCGAAGACGCCAGCCCAGTCAAAACGAGTTCCCGAGCCTGACCGCGAAGCTGTGGGAGCAGGCTTGCTCGCGAAGACGCCAGCCCAAACGACACCGTACTGCATCCATAAACACGATCATCCAGGCACCCGATGACTCAAACCTCCTCACCCCTAAGCTGACGGCTCATCAGATCACAACTCGCCGACCACGACGTCAACCACTCCGGCATCTCGGGCGACTGTTCAGGCAATCCCAACTCCCTGACAAACTCACCCGGCGCAATCGTGCCTTTCGCCGAACGAAACAGCCCACGCATGACCACCACGCCGATCACCCGTCCCTTGCTCACGAAGCGATGCTCCATGAAGCTCCATTTGTCGTCCCAGCCAAGCATCCGGCTGTGAATTTCAAACGCTTCAAACAGCTTCAGCTCACGCCGAAACTTACCCCAGGTATCGCCAACGATTGGCAACGCTTTAGCACGCAGCGCCACCCGGAACGCGCCACTGCGCAACACAAAATCCATGCGCCCGACATCAGCCAGGGTGAAGTAGCGACCATTGGTGACGTGCCGATTCAAATCGAGATCCAGCGGCCACACGCGCATGCGGATCACGGTGGATTCCAGCGCATTGACCGGCTTGCGCCACGGTCGGCGAAAAAGCATGCAGAGCAGTCGAAACCACAAATTCATCAGTACGTCAGCCAGTTGAAAAGAGCGCTGCACTCTAGCGAGCCGGGCGATGGCGAGGTAGGTGCGTAAATGACTTTTTTGGACGGAACAGTGCATTCCGATCATTGCGGGGTGGGTGCTGGATCGGTAGCCCGATCAACCGGCGGATAAACAGGAAACAATCGGGATGTTTATATGAAGCCTGCGGTTACCACCGAAGCCCTACAACGCCTTGCGCCATCGCCTACGAGTACGCCAGAATCCGCCGGCTTGTGCGTCTAGGGCGCGGGTTCTATCGTCTGTCGGTCGCTGAAAAACAGTGATCGGGTTTGGTAGCCCGCCATAACTAGTCGCATTGCGCACCGTTCGCAGACCTCATCAGGTCGTTGCTCAATGGTGGCCATGCGCAGGACACCTTCGGGTGTGCCGGGTCCTAGTTACCGGTCTACCAACCCGCGTGTGGCCGCCACCCTTCGTTTGGTAGCGAAGGTGAAGGCTCCTCTTCAATAACTAGGAGTTTCACCATGATCAAACCAACACCCAACCCGCCAGAAACCGACCTCGCATCGCCCTACGAATCCCTCGATTCGAAAAAACTCCACGAAGCCGCCGAACGCGCCCTCGACCATTACCTGTCCCCGGCCACCCAAATCATGGCCTGCCCGCACAAACCTGAACCCATGTACCTCGCCAACCCGAAGTGCGACACCGAATCCCTGCTCGCCAACGCCAGCGAAAGCCTCGGCTCCGCCAGCGAAATGCTCAACAACTTCGCCGCCACGCTCGACACCTCCCACCGCAAAACCGCACTGGGCATCGCCCAGGTCGTCATACTCGGCGAACTCGCCGTAAACCAGGCCCTCGACAACGTCGAAATCGCCCACTGACCTCCCCGGTGCGACGAGCCCAAACCCTCGCCGCACCCAGCAATTTCAACCGAGCTGGCACAGAGCCACGCCTTGCGCCTCCAAGCCTCGGCTGTCACCCTTCGGCCCGTTCTTCAAGGATCAGAACAAGGAATCAAGGATTGAGTGGCTACGTTCCCAACCCCCCGAAAAACTACCGCTACGAAGAAGCCAAACCCGTCGATATTCATGCCCAGCGTTGGGCTGAGTATGAGAAGCACGGGAAAGAGCCTGCGCGCGAGCCCGAGAAAATCGGGATTGCGTTGAGGATTGGGGTTTTCTTTGATGGTACTGGTAACAATGCGAACAACACGGCGGCAGGGTTGCTGTGTGGTGCGCAGCATCCGATTGCGCCGCAGGATATTCCTGCGAGTTGCATGCCCTACATGAGTGATCCGGATAGCAGTTACGGCAACGATGTCAGCAATGTGAAAAAGCTGAGCGAACTGTATGAGGCGCCGCGACGCGCTGAGGGGGAGGGGCCACGAAAGAAAGCTTCCGGTATGGTCTACGTCGAAGGCATAGGCACCCGTTCAGGTGAAGAGGACAGTAAATTCGGCGCCGGTACAGGACGCGGCGAAACCGGTGTTGCCGGGCGCGTCCAATCTTCTTTCGTGTTGATCGAACAGCGTATCACTGAGGTATTGGATAAAAATCCCGATAGTGAAATTACTTCGTTGACCTTCGACACTTTTGGCTTCAGTCGCGGTGCGGCAGCCGCCAGACATTTCGCCAATGAAATCGTGCGTGGCAGACAAGGCCCTTTGGGCGAGATTCTCCGCAGTAAGTCCGATGCCTTCAGTTCGACCTTTGTCGATCAATACAACAGCGACATCAACATGGGCTTCATTGGGTTGTTCGACACTGTACCGTCGATTGCTGGATGGTCCAATTTAGGCAACATCAAAAGTGCAGTCGCAACGGGGATCAAACTCTACCTCGACCGACGTTATTTCACCGACGTTGTGCAGTTGGCTGCGCGGGACGAATGCAGGGCTAACTTTGCTCTCAATCGAGTAGCGTTGGATCATCCGGAAATTGTCTTGCCAGGAGTGCATTCTGATGTGGGCGGGGGTTACCTCGAGGAGGCTGAAGAATGCGTGCTCGTTAGCCCAATGCAAACGCTAGAAGTGGGTAACTACGCGGATGTCACTACCACATCGATCTATCAGGATGCGGTCAATGTGAGAAATCAGTGGTTAGCCAACGGCTGGCCTTCCGAAATGCTGGAAATAGTTACTCCAGCTCCATTACTGATGCCGATCAGTCCTCAGGATCGACTGAGTCCTCGAGTCAAACGAGTCTATGCCGCCGTTCAACTCAAACGTCCGGTGAGTGGATTACTGTCGAGAGTGAGCCTGCGCGTGATGCATCAACTCGCCAAAGCTAAAGGCGTTCGCTTCGAAGATATTCCCCAGACGCCTGGCTTCTTCGTTCCTGAAGAACTCCAGCCTATGTGCGATCGTTTCGTCTCCGGCGACTACCGCACCACCCCCGAGGAGGAGCAAATGCTCAAGCTCAAGTACATTCACACATCTGCCAACTGGAATCATCCGCTTGGCAGGAGAGATGGAAGTGGTCTCAGAGCTGTTTACATTAACGCCCCCACGGAAGATGCAATCCGGGTAAAACACCCTCACGTACCTGACTGGACGCTTTGGTAATGAAGTTATTTGCAGCCCTGCTGTGCACGCTTTTTGTGGCCGG
This sequence comes from Pseudomonas sp. PS01299, assembly GCF_029960145.1. NCBI lineage: Bacteria > Pseudomonadati > Pseudomonadota > Gammaproteobacteria > Pseudomonadales > Pseudomonadaceae > Pseudomonas > Pseudomonas sp. PS01299. The sequence goes on from NZ_JASCPO010000061.1 coordinate 21,913, forward strand.
TTGTAATGCCGATCCGCTTTCAGCAAAGAACGACCCTAAATCTCCATGGTGGGAACTCGGTTTTACCGAACCTGACTACATGAAGGTCTGGGTTGAAGACAGCGCCGTGGAAGACATAAAGGGCAAGACGTTTCTACGCACTGGCGGTGGAATCGCATCGGGCGGGCAGCCTGAAGACGGTACAGAATCGGCCCGAGGTTGGGACGGAGTGGGTGCATCTGCCAAAGCAGTAGTAGGCGCTGATCTCCCAAAACGAATTTTTGTTCGCTGGCAGTCCATCGTGGAGCCTCAGACCTATCGCGCATGGGTGGACATACCCGAAGAAGCCAGACAATTGATGCTGACCTCGGTCAACCAGCGCTGTGCGAAAACCCCGGACCAGAAAGCTACCTATATATCTTCGGTCTACCTGGGATTGGCTCCCGGAGGTGTCGTACAAGTGTGGGTTAGAGACTCCTGCCACCATCCAGTCAAAGTGGCTAAAGCCCAAGCTGAAATCGAACCGCTAGGACCAAGCCAAGGTAAAACCCAAGGGCGTTACGCTTATCCTGTCAGTGAAAAGTCCAAGCGATATATCGAGAAATTCGGCATCCCTTACGGGAGTTGGTAAGCGGTAAACCAATGAAACTATGCATTGTGGCGGTATGCATGTTGTTACTGAGCGGCTGCCAGTCTGCCTCTCCGCTTTCCGTAAAAAACGACCCGAAAGCCGATTCGTGGGAGCTTGCGTTCACCGAACCCTATTACATGAAGGTCTGGGTTGAGGACAGTGCCGTCGAAGACATAAACGGCAAGCTATTCACGCGGACGGGAGGAGGCACAGCCGCTGGTGGTGAACCAGAGAATGGCAAAGAGTCGGCGCGCGGTTGGCATGCGGTAGGCGCGGCTGCGAAATCAGTGATTGGCGCTGGCTTGCCCAAACGCATTTACGTGCGCTGGCAATCCATTGTCGAGCCGCAGACCTATAAGGTATGGGTGGATGTGCCTGAAGAGGCGAGGCAACTGATGGTGCAATCGGTCAGTCAGCGGTGCCCGGAGACACCGGAGGAACAGGCCAGCTACAGCGCATCTATTTATCTGGGATTGGCTCCAGGGGGCGTTGTACAAGTTTTTGTTCGGGACGAGTGCCATCGCCCTGTCAAAGTCGCCAGAGCACAGGCAGAGGTCGAACCGCTGGGGCCTAGTCAAGGTAAGAACCAAGGGCGCTATGCGTATTCTGTCAGTGAAAAGACCAAGAGGTATATTGAGGAATTCGGCATACCTTATGGGATTTGGCAGTAGACATGCAGCAGAAACTTCTCTCGCCTGTCTTTCAGTGGCGTTCTTTTAAGTAATCATCTTTGACAGTTATCGGGTCAATGTTGGGTTCAACTAAGGTCCGCTCTCGGTCAGAAGCAGACGTTCGCAATCAGCCTCTTACGGCCAGAAACTGCTAATCCCGATTGCCGCTCCCTACGGTCAGACGACCTGACTAGATATTTTAGAGATTTTAATTAGATCTAATCAGGTTTTCGGATCAAATTTAGTTTGAGGAATAGGCCGCTCTGCAATTTCTTGCTGGTCCGGCCAGCTATATTAGCTTTGCGATCGGTCTTTCCATGTCAACGGAATTAAGGCATTAGCCTCTCGAAATTCCGGTAGCACATGTACGTTTTTTAGATTGCTGAAAACATCGACCGGTACGTGTTCAAGAACAATCATCTGAAACTCTGTACCATGCTTCGATTTCATTCGAGTTATAAAGTTATCCAGCATCACAAAAGCTTGACTGACCCGGGCAGCATCGGAGCTTTTTAGGTGAGCCTCATCCTTAACTTTCTCCTCACCGTAGTACGGGCGACTAGGTTGATCAATAAATAGAAAGCTTGGAACAAAGCGGGAGTTATTGACTACCGATGCCTCATGCAATGCGAGAAACAAAATCAGATGCATGAACATATGATTAGAGCTGCTTCCAACGTTTTCAACAAGTGAGGACTGGGGCTTTCTAAGCTGCAAGACATTGTGTTTAAAACTAAACGCTGGGTGCCAAGTAATGTAATTATCCATGACAAAGTCGGCTTCTACCAGCAATGCTTGCGCGATATCATCTATTTGGCGGTTGATATTTTGTCGAACTTCGATTACATCTTGGACGTTGATCTCTTCGGCTGCTTTCTGAAACCTAGGATTTTACCGCTATAACTATCTCGATCATCGCTTGATACCTCATGATACGATTCCAGCTTGGCCTCGATTTTTCCGATAAACCTAGCGTGATCAATCACGGTAGTAAATGATTTTGTTTTTTTAGGTAAAGAGTCTATGAGTTTTTGGTGTTCTCTCTTCTCGGCTTCCAAATCCCGCAGCATATTTGCAACCTGTGTATCTACAGGTTGCTTATTCGCAGTGGCTAGCTTTAATGCACGCAGATCAGCATTTAGACCATTTATCAAGTCATCAAAAATTTCTGTTTTGACAAGCTGATCTGTCTGATTAAGGAGCGTTTCTAATGGCTTTAAACTATCGAGCGTGAGTTTAAGCGTCGCCTTGTATTGTTTGTGCTCATCGGTGAACTCTCGAAGCTTTCGCATTTTTCGGTTGAGCTCAAACATTTTTGCCCTTGCGTCGGCAAAGCGTTTTGCATCTTGACCAGAAGCTTCTGGAGAGGGGCATCTATCTACAATGCTTTTCAGAAAATCGATGTCGACGACTTTTGGGACTTTTTCGATTAAGCCATATTCGGCAGCGGTAGCAGCGATTTCTCTCGCTTCACCCTCGAATAGACTCTTTCCGTTTGAAAGTTTTTCCTTCTTTTTCTCTAGACTGTCAATCTGCCGCAGGATGTCTTTTTTTCGTTCACGAGCACCGATATTGTCGAGGCTATCAATACCTAGGCTAAGGTCTAGAACTTGAGGAAGTGCCACCCGATACCGATCTTTCTGCTGATTATCAAAATAAACCTCGCTGTTGGTAATAGTGTTTTCCGAAATTGTATTCATTAGCATGAAATATCGGAATGACATCTGTGTTCCTTGCTTGAGGCCACGTCCGCCCCAGAGAACAACGCTGCTATCCAACCCAAACTCTGCTTGAAGGATTACCTTGATATCGTCGCTCTTAGCGTTCGGTTCAGGAACATCAGGCATTGTACCAATGCCTGAAAAATAAAATTGATCAGATACGCTTTGGGCAGTCGGGCTTTTTCTAGCCACGACGAAGGTCTTGTCGTTGATATAGAACTGCAGGCCGTACCACGCGACATTGTCATTGATTACATCGTGGGGCAGTTTATGTTCGCTAGAAAGTAGACAGTAATCAATAATATGCAGCAGAGAGGTTTTGCCGCGACTGCTACCGCCTGTAAGGATGTTAATCCTTCCACGCTCAAAATCTACATCACGCACTTCTTTATATTTAGACCATAGGCGGATTTTATCAATACCAAATTTCACAGTTGAACTCGCAAATTTAGATATAATTCTTCTTCGGAAGATTTAAGAAGGTGAGAAATTTCTCGTGCTGCGCTTGTAATAAGTTCTGCTCGCTTCCCAAGCGCATGCCTCGCTTCAAAAGGTTTTGCTTTACAGATGTTTCCGTCGTAATTAATTACGCCTAATCCATATAGTAGCTGTAGGCCATTAAGCGTATGAGTTAGACTTGCATGAAAGCGCTGACTGAAGTTGTGTACAAAGTCAGGTCTAATTGCTGTCAGGGAAGAAATCTCTCGTGAACGAGTATTCCCATTTGCTAAATACTTTATTGTGGGGGAATGCATTGCGAGAGGCATTATAAGTAATGCCTTAGGAAGAGAGAGTGTGTGACTATGATTTAGTGTCATTCCGATAGCCACCGCTGCGATGCCGGAGTTATTGTATCCGCTCCAGGTCAAAGTGCTTTTTTCGCTCATGCTCAAAACTTCTCCCAGTCTCTATGCCAACCAATTCGTCCTATATCCGAAAGCTCATATAACTCACCATTGGAATATTCGGTGCTAAGCTCGTCCTCGCCAAGCTTGTATTTTTCCTGGCGCATTTTATTAATAATTGCCTGCCCCTTTTCTTTGACCTCATCTGACTTACAGCCCCGGTAAGCCATGCGGTGATTGTTTTTCCATCTTAAATGCACTTCGTGGTGCATCGCTTGTACTTCATCATAAACTACCTCGCCACTCTGTTCCCACTGCTCTAAGCTACGTGCCAATCTTATTTTATGCGTAGAGTATTCCGTGATGATCTCATCTTCGTGATCATATACGTCATCGATCGATAGTAGTTGTTGAACGAATGGTTGTCTGAGTAAATCATCAGGAAGAGCTGGTTCAAATCGAAGGCTGGAGAGTTTGTTATTCCGCGCATCTTGAAAAATATTACAGTACTTATTATTAAAGTCATCAAAAGATACGGAAAAAGCCTTGCCGCTCAATATTGTTATGTAGTTTCTGTCTCGTATATTGGTGTTAAGGCGCTCGTAAACCTCATCAACTTTTCGAGGTGGAATAAATTTTTCAGCGATTGAGTTTTTTATCTTTTGAATGATTTCTGTCTCAGAAAGCTCGAAATGAACCTTCTTGAGGAAATCCCGCTTTACTGCTGCGGAAAGCTCGCTAACTGTACTTATATACCCCTTCATTGTGTCGTCTGATGTTGACGCCTGCAGTTCGGAGATTCTTGATAGAACTTTTTGGAGGTTCTCTGGTGTGTCATCTTCAACGTAAAAAGCTAATAATTTTCCAAACTTGTTAGAGCTGCTTTCGCTTTTGTTAGTTACAAGATGAAATTCAGTTTTAGAGATAAATTTTAGCTGAGCTGTTTCGTCTGCGCGGTCGGCGTTTGGATCAGAGATGACTTTGGCCCAATTATGAAGCGTCTTCCAAAGATCAACATCGAGCTCCGTGAGGGCGACAGGCTTTCCATCAGCTTGTTTCTGAATTGTATGTTTCAGTTGAAAAAGGAGCTGTAGATCACCATCAACATCGGTGTGAACATCGTCCTTGATTTCTAGACCAACAGACTGGCCTTTCCTTAGGTTTAATATCTTGTAAAGAAAATAGTAGTACTGGTAGTCGAAGCCCGCGCTGGCACCTGGTGCGGCTGTCTTCTCCATGAATGTTTTTGATATTCCCATTCATATATCTCAGTGTGAGCATTTTCGTAGGGCCATGATTGGCAATTACTGAGAACGCCATCCATGACTTATTCATCGGAACATGAGGCCATGGTTACTGAATGGATGCAACTATTTTGACATCACTTTGCTTGAAATTCGTAATTGAGCGCAGTCGCTGCGCATGCAAAAAGTGTATATGTATACAGTGTTTATACAAATTAACTGTACGTGTATACATATCTCGCACGATTGCGTCAGATCTGCCAGTTTGGGTATTTGCCAAGCACTCTCTCCGTGGAAATTGATCTTTAGCGAAAATATGTTCTAAAGAAGAGTCCCCACTTTTCTTAAATTAAACGACTGTTTCTGGCCGAGGCCTGTCGTTCATGAGCGTCCGCTGTTGGCCGAAAGCAGCCCATCCGAAATTCCCGATCAGTCCGAGTACTCCCAGATCAACGAATACACCCGTGCCCTCATCCAGCAACAATGTCGAATGCAGCACTCCCCAAAACCTCCCCATTAACCATAACCCGCACCCCATGCCGCCCCACAAAATGCCTCCGCGTCGTAAAGTCCCTAATCACCTGCCGCCTCCCCACAACCACTTCCCCAAATCCCGCCAACCCCACCGTCTTCAACTTGAAAACCTTCCCCGACACCCCGCCATTCGCCTTCACATAGTCAATCGCATAATCAATCACCAACCGCTGTTCATGCGCGACCGTCGACTTCACCGTAAACGACAACGTAATCGCCTCACCCAACCTCACCACCGCCGGTTCAACCCGCACATCCAGCAACTCAACCTCAGCCTTTGCCCCCGCACCAATCACCGTCAGCGCGCGCAGATCTCCCTGTTTGATCAAGCTGCGCAACGCATGCTTGGCAATCCACGCCGTGTGTTTGTTCTCTAGTGGCCAGCCTTCAATCGTGCCCAGCACCCATTCCGGATGTTCCTTGGTCACGTCATTCAGATGGTTCGCCACGGATTTGCGCACGTACAGACTCTCGTCGGCTTTCAACCGATCAAGGATTCCGGCGGCCAGTTGTGGGTTGGCTTGCACGGCTTCGAGGCGAAATGACCAGGGCAGGCGGGGGCGGGTGCCTTCGCTGGCGAGGCGGCGGATGTGGTGGTTTTGGTCTTGGGTCCAGTCGCGCATGAGTTCCAGCGAGCGTTCGAGGTCGCTGCGCAGGAAGTGGCGGATGGCGAATTCGGAGGAGCCGAAGGTGGTGAAGTATTTCAGTGCTTGCATCGAGGTATCGAAGGCGTGGCCGCCGTAGCTGGCGACGTAGTGCGGCAGGCACATGCTGACGAATCCGCTGTTGAGGCGGGGGGCGAGTTGGCGGAGGACTTCGAGGGAATCTTCGTAGTCCAGTGGCAGCACGGCGTGCAGGCTTTCGCTGACGCGGGCCATGCGTTGCATCACTGACAATTCCGCCAGCCCTTGGTTGGCGTGCTTGAGAAACGCCTTGGCCTTGAACGCCGGGTACACGGCGCTCATTTCGCTGGCGATGTGTTGCAGGCGTTCGGCGTTGAAGATTTCCTTTAACGCCGGGGCGGCGGTGTCGGTGGTGCTCATGGTCAGGTCATCGGGGTGCTGACGAACGCTTCGAGGGTTTCGGCGTACGCGGTGTATTGGGCGATGTGCGGGTAGCGGCGGGTGTCGATCTGGTCGGGGACGACAAGGCCGGTGAAGCTCCAGGCGACGGCGAGGCTGATGCCGGCCTGGCTGAGGGTGCCGTCGGTGGGCAGGCCGGTTTTTTCCAGTTCCTGTTCGAGGGCGGTGAAGGCGGCGGCGAGTTGGCCTTCGACGCGCTCGACCCACGGTTGGTATTGAATGTCGGCCGGGCGCAGATTGCGTTCGTAGTAGAGCTGCACGGCTTTTTCGCAGGCGGCGAGGCTGAGGCCGATCAGGCGCAGGGCGTGGGCGCGTTGTTTGAGGTCGGTCGGCAGCAGGCTTTTGCCGCTGGCGGCTTCGAGGTAGTCGAGGATGAGGGTGGAGTCCATCAGGACCACGCCGTCATCGAGGATCAGCGTGGGCGCCTTGACCACCGGGTTGATCTGCTGGAATTGCTCGAAGTGGCGGAACACCGAGACCGATTCATGTTCGAGGTCGATGCCGAGGCGTTTGGCGGAGATCGCCACGCGGCGCACGTAAGGGGAGTCCAGCATGCCGATCAGTTTCATGACGCGTTCCTTCAAGTCGAACCGGTGGGAAGGCATAACCTAGCCGAGCCTGAGGTAAATGTCAGTCGTCAAAACCGGCTTGTTCGTGAATCTCATCCACATTCAATTCCAGCCGATACGCCACCGCCACAAATAACGCCTGACACAAACACAAGGTCGCACTCAGCGAACGAAACGCCAATGCGCTGCCCTCATTCACCAGCAGCAGGCTGTTGGCGTTTTTGGCCAAAGGCGAGAGATGGCTGTCGGTGAGGATCAGGGTGTTGGCCTGTTGCTGGCGGGCGTAGCGCAGGCAGTGCTGGGTTTCCTTGGCGTAGGGGGTGAAGCTGATGGCGATCACCAAATCGCCGCTACGCACGCTGCGCATCTGCTCGCGATAACTGCCGCCCAGCCCGGAAACCAGGTGAATGCGCTTGTGAGTATGTTGCAAGTTGTAAACGAGGTAGTCGGCGACGGCGAAGGAGCGGCGCACGCCGACGACATAGATGTTGTCGGCGTTGACGATCAGGTCGACGGCTTTTTCGAACGCGACGTCGTCGAGTTCGCGGCCCAGGCGTTCGATGCCGGAGCGGGTGGCGTCGATGCATTCGCGGGCGAGGTCGCCGTCGCTGGCTTGCTGCGACTGGTTGGCGATCATGCTGCGGATGCGTTGCTGGTAGTTGTGCACCGGCGAGGCTTTGTGGGTGTAGGCGGCGCGGAATAGCGCCTGCATTTCGCTGAAGCCGCTGAAGCCGAAGCGTTGCGAGAAACGCACGATGGCGGATGGGTGCACCTCGCATTCCCGGGCGATGTCGCTGATGCGATCGACCATGATCCGGTCGCTTTGCTGGCTCATGTAGCTGGCGATGCGCTTGAGTTGGCGCGGCAGGGTGTCGTATTCGTCGGTGATCAGTTGCAGCAGACGCTCGGCATTGATCGGGGGGCTGGCGAGGGGGCGCTCGTCGTTGGCCGGCAGATCGGGGCGGGGCATAAGTTATCCTTCGGGCTGATCAAATCACACTGTGGCGAGGGAGCTTGCTCCCGCTGGACTGCGAAGCAGGCCCACTGCTTCTTAAAGTTGAAGAGCAAGGGCCGCTTCGCGCC
>NZ_JASCPO010000062.1:0-30258 GCF_029960145.1 Pseudomonas sp. PS01299
AGGCTGAAACCTTGGGCATGACCGATTTGAATGGTGGCGCGCTCTTCAACGCTGAGTTCGGAATAAGACATAGGGACAGCACCGTACCGGAAAGGTCAGGTGTTGCACTCAGTTTTCGCCGCCGCCCAAGATAAAATTAAGGGGAAACCCGCAAACAATGAAACAAAAATGGGTTTTGAAGTAATCCAATATACACAAGATAAGAAGTTAAGCATCGACCTTGTTAATGAAGCAATTGATATTGCAGCAGGTCGTTCGGACTACTCACCAAAAACCCCATTTTTCAAAAGTCGCCTTGATGGTTTCTATAACTATGAATTAAATCAACGAAAAGTAGACTTGAATACAGTTGATAGACATATAAAGAGAATTAAAGCACTTGATGCCTTTTTGAAAGCTGAGGACTTATTGCTGGATTATGAGGCAGTTGCTTCATTCTTGATTTCAAAAAATCTGGAATCGAAGACAAAGAAACAATATTTGTTTTCGTTTAATGCCTTCTATAATTTCTTGATTAAAAAAGAACCACCATTCAAAGAACGTTATCCAATCAATCCTTTCAAAAGTCATGAATTGAGCCAAGTTAGACGTGGAACACTCAAAAAAGATGAAAGACGTGCTTTTACGGCGGAAGAGGTTGAAACCTTGCATAGTAAAGCAGTTGAAAAAGGAAAGCGTCAATTAGCCGATTTGATTAAGATAGCGGCCTATACGGGAGCACGCATTGAAGAAATATGCCGTTTAAAAACATCGTCAGTTGTTAAAGAGGATGGTGTGGATTGTTTTCATATTACAGAAGGTAAAACACAAGCATCCGTTCGTTTTGTGCCAATTCATCCGGTTCTCATGGAAACGGTCAAACGGCTTGTTAGTTCATCGGACGATGGGTATTTGTTGAAGACAAGCAAAGGTGGGAAGTATGAAACCAAATCGAAAGGTTTAGGTAATCAATTTTCAATCTTCAAGACAGATTTAGGTTTTGATAAAAAATGTGTTTTCCATAGCATTCGCAAAACTGTAATCACTACATTAGAGCGTGCTGATGTTAAGAACCTTGTCATCATTTCGTTGGTTGGCCACAAAGCTGATGGACTGCTAAGAATGACTTTCGATAGATATTCGGAAGGCCCAACCCCAGCATCTAAAATGGATGCTGTTAAACACCTACAATATAAATTCTCAGTATAATTTTTTATTGTTGTCATCATTCATGAGGCTACCTAATTAGGTGGCCTTTTTAATGCCTGCTATACGTTGCTATACACTTTCATTCTTTGTTATCTGGCTTATTGAAAGCTATACAACTTGAAAACATTTTAATATATGTTAACTTGATATTAGTAGTTCGAAAACATTACAGGCGAGCAATGTAAATGTATAGCAAGTTCACTTCGTTCACTTACTAACATTTACGCTCGATTTTTCGCACTACGTTTGAAAAATGTATAGCAATCAATATGGAGGATTGTATGAGTGATAAAGAAAGAAAAAGTAATCAGTTAAATTTTAGACTTCCAAAAGATGATATTCAGCTACTCGAAACACAAAGAGCAGCATTAAAGATGACACAGGTAAAATTTATTTCCCATATTATAAATAATGGAATAAATGAAGTCATAGAAGTATGTAGTCCAAAGTTAAGAGAGGATATAGTCACCATTGAAAAAATATTCAGTCAGATTGGCAATAACCTTAATCAAATAGCAGCAGCGTTGAATTCTGGGAAGCAACCAAACCAAGACATTTTAGATGTTCTGAGCAAATTAGATAAGAACATGGGCGTATTGACAAATAGACTTGAAAGTTTGAAAAAGGAGAAAATAACAATCAAAGGCGATATATGATAAGGAAAAGATTGAGCACCCAGAAAAGCAGGTCAGGAGTATATAAGGCTTCTAAATACTTTCACAAAGATGAGGGATGTGTATTGTTCGAAAGCAACATCTACACACCTATGAACTCATCCAAAAGACAAATTGCGAATGCTATTGCAACATCCATCGAAAATGATGTTGCTGTTAGAACAAAGGGCAGAAAGCAATCAGTTAGAAGTCAGCACGATATGGTCAGCTTTCATACCAATGATAACGTTACCCCTGAACAAGCGAAGCAGATAGTAAAAGAACTCTATGAACAAACGCACAACCTTTCAAATAGAAAGTATGCGTTGGGTGTTCACATTGATACAGATGAGGTTCATGTTCATATTGTGTGGGCTTTAAAAGATTTTAATGGCAAGTGTTACAACGTCAGCAATGACTACCGTGTTATTGAAAGAGAATGTGAAAAGCTTGAACAAAAATACAATCTAATAGTTCCCGAAAATCGAATTTCAAGAGACATGGATGAACTCGACAAAATAAAAGAGCTAACACTGCAAGATAAGAAAGACATTATCAACAAGAAATACAAAGACAAGCATCCATCAACAAAAGAAAGAATGCTTGACGTTCGTGGCGTTATTTCTAACAAGAAACAAATGAAAGACGCTTTGAGTGATTTCCTTAACAATGCTTCCAGCCCATCCGACTTCATCAACCAGATAACCGAGAATGGTTTCAATGTCATTCACAATGGCAAATCATCTTTCTCCATTCAACATGAAGACCAGATATTCAAAGCATCCGAGCTTGGCCTATCTTACAAAACACTTAAAGCGAAACTAGGTGATGACACTGGCTTTGAGCAGACTTTAAAAAATAAGCACAACGTAAAGGAATACGAAAATTGTTCAATCGCTTCAACCGAAGCAGAACCCGACTACATGAAAAAGATTAAACCAAACTCAGTGCTTGCTACTAAGTTCAAGTTTATTCAGCATAGTGACAAGGTTGAATATTTCTATAATTCAGCCAGTAGCAAGAAATCATTCGAGTATTACAAAGACCCATCAAAAGTTTCATTCCATGATTTATCAAGACAGTCAGCAAAGGCTGGCATTCAAAGACTTGTTGCCGACGCCAAACCACCACAATCATTTACAGTGAATGGCCCTGATTACTTCAAGAAGAATGTATGGCTCGAATTTCAGCTAATGGGATTGGAAGCCAAAGGCTTCAAGCTTGAAGGCTACAAACCTACCCCAGCAGATTTAGACGAATTGAAGAAAATTCAGGAGCAATATGCTTCGATGAATAAGAAGGCCGATCCTAAACCGCAACCAGCACCAGAAGCCCCTACGGTGGCCGTAGAAGCACCTAAACCAGTTGAGCCTGTCATGCCTATACCTCTTCAAAAAGCTCCTGAGAAGCCACCAGAGCCTACAAAGCAGGTTGAACAAGAACAGGTAGCACCTACCAACGATGACTTGATTGATGACTTGATGAAAGAGTTTGAGCCATCCAACCCTACACCTGTCGCAGAAGCTCCTACAAAGGCCTTAGAGACACCTACACCAGTAGAGCCTGCCGTAGATGACATTTACGCACCGATGACACCGGAGCCGATTCCAGAGCCTGAAAACCATAAGATTGATGGCGACTATTCAACATATTCGAATGATGAAATTGTTGAAGAATTTGAATGGTTGCAACCGAGACTAACGAAAAGTTTATTTCCGGGCAACAGCACACGAGACATCGCGGGGCATAGAGAAATGGACAACATTCCAGACAATCGTAATGGCATAAAAACTGGAGAGGTTAAGCGTCAATATGAATTAAGACAGAAATTATATAATCTATTTGATGAAATTAAAGAAAGAGACCCGTCAGCCGCAAAACAGCTTGAACAAGCTTTTAAAGCACAGATGGCAAACAAAAGAGCGGTTACGTTTGACTTAAAACCACAGTTAACAAAATAGCCCTATCAGGGCTTTTTATTTGTCTTGGATTTGAAAGTTTCTAATTCCAACTTGTAGCGTTACATCTTTGTTGAACCCGTTAACTTTGCTTACATTTAAGTATTCTTTCATACAATCATTTATAAAGCGTGACAACGGAAATTTGTGAGTATTGGCAATTTCTCTAAATTGATTATGTGTTTCAGCGTCGAGTGTGATGGTGCAAACTTTAAGATTTGCTTTTGCTTTTGGTTTTTTCATTAGTGTCCCTTTCTTATTTATATATATTTATTAGAGCACAAATAAAAGCAAAGTCAAATAAATACATATTTTTCTTGACAAAATTCAGGCACAAAAAAACCAGCATTAGCTGGCTTTGTTATAAGTCCCTTATACATTCGTCTTGATATTCGTAAGGAACTCTACTTTGGTCTACCAGCACCTTGAATGTGTAATCTAATGGGTCAAAAATCAAATGACAAACACTTTTGTCATGTGCATTCTTAACATCTTTATATAAACCATAAAGACCTAGTTTTTTTGTATATTTTAAGATTTCTTTTCTTTTGCTAGTTACCCTTATTAGTTGCATGCTCATAATCTCCTGTTCTTGATAACAATATAACATGCGATTATAAATAATCAATAGATAAGTATTTATTTATTGCAACTCGGCAGCATCAAGCAATGCAGTATCAACAATTTTGTAATTTGCTTTTATATCAATCATTTCTTTTGTGCTCAAATCAATTATGTATTTACCTATTAGTCTTTTTCCGAAAACATCACCGAGCAGGTCATTCTTAAATACTTGTATTTTGCTGTATAGCCTCATTATTTTTAGGTTTCCATTTACAAATATAGAGAACCCAATGAAATCGTTCTTGTCCACAAATGCGAACGCCTTATCAATAACGTCATTCTTGCCTTTCAAGAATGATTTTCTTTTCAGCTCTCTCCACAATGAAAGCGTATTCTTAACGCCGAACATTGCATATCTACGCACAGACCACAGTGCTTGAACTGCTCTAACTTTTTTGTGATTTGAGATTTCCAACTTATCTACATTTAGGACGCCGCCTTTTAACTCGAATTCCAAATTGAATGACTTAGTTAGATACTTCATCACGTATGATGTTGCCTTGCTTTTCTTTGCGTCAATTTCTTCAATTCTTACGGCGTTTTCCGAGTGTCTAAAATGCTTGTTAATCAAGATTACTAATTCGTCATAATGTTTCTTATTAACATACATTAAAGCGTGCTTATGAAAGCACTGGTCTTTGTGAGGTTCGACTGCCCAGAAACCATTCATCTCAATCTTATGTCTATGGATGTCTTTTCTAAAAGCATTCCATAAGCCTTTCAAGTAATCATTGCTATCCTTTGGGGTTGAACCGTCCCAAGAACTAACGCCTTTCGACGGCTTTGGATGAAATCTTGCCGGAGCGGTAAAAGTTATGAAAAGAGGCTTATAGTCAAGTTGTTTGGCATAGGCGTCCAACGATGAGACTTGGATAAATATCTCAGCAAATCTTTGCTTTTCAGTGCTTGCTACTTTCCATAGTGGGATTTTCTTGTTGTTTTCATTAACAAGAGATTTCTTCATTATGTAATCAAGCTGGCTGGCTTCGTCAGCTTCTCTATTGCGAACAACTTCATCACTACAAATCTCAAATGCTCGACCGGAACCAATCAAACCTGAGTGCAGCTTTAAAAGTTCGCTTCTTTGTTTTTGTATTCTTTTTATTTGTGATTTAAGTCTTTTCTCATCAGCAATGTTGATGAGCTTGTCTTTTATAGTTGACCCTTTAATGTCCTTTATTTTGATACCATAACCGATATCCCAATCATTCTTTATGCGTGAAAAAATACTCTCGCCGGATTCATCGTTTTTAAGATTTCTTTGCTTTATTATTAGTTGTTCTTGAATTCTCCCGAAAACAAACTCGATATTTTTGACAATATCGTTCAAGTCGCCAGCAAGAGCATATTTATGCTGTATCTTCCAGCATCTATATTCACTGCAAGTGGTAACCCAATTGAAGTTATCCTTAATATTCATTATTTCTTTGGCCAAGCTTGCACGCTTTCTTTTTGATGAGTTATTTAACTTATTTTCAAGATATTCCTTTGCAGCCATCTTTTTTTCGATAGCTTGCTCAAAAACATACTGTCTTTCACATTCTGCAAAGAAAAATTCGGGAGTAAGATTTTTAAGGATTATGCGTTGTGGAATAAATATCATGCAAATTATTATTGTTTGTTACTAATACAAATACCATGCCGTGCATGATTGTCAAATAAATAAATATTTTTACTTTCTACCCTGAAAAAACTGAATTTTTTAAAAATCAAAAGCGTCCAAAAAAACCTATAAAATCAACTTGCGACACTTATTTAAGAGTTATCCAAGAAGAGCAAAAGCAAAAGCCCGCCCTAACAGGCGAAAAGCATCTGGGTATTGCGAACAAAGTTCGCATATCAAAATCAAAAGCGTAGAACTCAAATTTTTATATTCAATAAATTTTGAGTAGCAAAACTTTCAAAAATCAAAACCTTTGAAATTGCCGTTTTTAGACGATTTACCATCTTGTGCGTATGGTAATACCGGGAATTAAAACACGCCGTTTTTAGCTTGTTTCTGTTGACGCACTAGAAAAGTGCATTGAGTTTTTTCTACGTTTTTTGTCGGTTTTTTGAGTTTCAATTTTCTTGGATAGTCGTTTTTTGGCTTAAAATCAATGAAAAACGTTGTCAATAGAAAACCGAAAATATATTTAAGGTGGGACCTTAATTATCAAATAGAGGTCAACCATATTCTTTAAATTTCACAGAATATGAAATGACCATCCACCGCGTTCATCTGGTAATTTTTCAAGCTTGAACAACTTCAACCGCTAAAAACGACCTAGCAGGCCAATATGTTGTATTCAGTCTTTGGTAGGCAGAACATAACTTGATAGCCCTGTATTCACGTAATTCCAGATTTTTTTTGATATTAAGCCGCGATCTAAAAAATACTCAGCAGCAAATAGAACTCTTGGAGCTAATTGTTTTGCATCTTGTATATGGCCATTGGCTGCCAAGTTAACACAATATCTGGTCACAACTTTTAATGCGACCTCTTCATCATTTATCTCATCACGAACAGCTTCATCAACTATGCTTTTATAATCGGATAGCGAAATAAAATTTGGATTCAACTCGTTATCAACTTTATAGTCTTGCCATAATATCTGTTTGACTATTTCGTAATGCTTCTGTCTATTTTTATAGTGCCCAAACATATTAGTTACCTACACCGATGAACCCAGCGAAATAACACAAACACTAACCCATGGCGTGTCATTTTGCCATCATGCTTTTTGTCGCTTTTTATGTAGAGGTTTTTGCAGAGCTTAGTGGCAATCTAAATAGTAAATGGTCTGATAATCATTCTTAGGCTAATCCTCACCTGAGTATGAGACACATTCGATCCATGGTTGACCCTTTCCCGCACTGCTGCAGAGCCGCAGCACGTCAAACGGTCTGGATAAGAAGGATAGCTTCAATACACCGTTTCAGGTGTGCAGAGCGAAGCCGAAGCGGACGCCACCGGGAGGCGGTTTTTCCCAAGAAAAGGGTATGAGAAGGGTAGATTTTTTGGATAGAAAAAGGGGTAGAAATTTCTTTCTACCCCTTTTCTAAGTCCTTGATTTACAAGGAAAATTATGGTGCCCCGAGGGAGACTCGAACTCCCACTCCTTTCGAAAACGGATTTTGAATCCGCCGCGTCTACCAATTCCGCCATCAGGGCTCAATGGCGGCGAAGTATAGAGAGGCGATTACCGTTGGTCAATCACGTTTCATGGTCAATTTTTGATAATTCCGCTAGACTTTCCGGCCCTGCTAGACGAACCCCATCATGCGCGTTGCTGACTTTACCTTCGAGCTCCCTGATTCGCTGATCGCCCGCCACCCTCTGGCCGAGCGTCGCGCTAGTCGCCTGCTGACCCTTGATGGGCCGAGCGGCGCCCTTGCACACCGTCAATTCACTGATTTGCTTGAGCATTTGCGCCCGGGCGATTTGATGGTATTCAACAATACCCGGGTGATTCCGGCGCGGTTGTTCGGGCAGAAAGCCTCGGGCGGCAAGCTGGAAATCCTCATCGAACGCGTGCTCGATTCGCACCGCGTGCTGGCCCATGTGCGCTCCAGCAAGTCGCCGAAGCCGGGTTCGAAGATTCTCATCGACGGCGGTGGCGAAGCCGAGATGCTCGCGCGTCACGATGCGCTGTTCGAGCTGGCCTTCGCTGAAGAAGTGCTGCCGCTGCTCGATCGCGTCGGGCACATGCCGTTGCCTCCTTATATAGACCGCCCGGACGAAGGTTCGGATCGCGAGCGCTATCAGACCGTGTACGCCCAGCGCCTGGGGGCGGTGGCGGCGCCGACGGCGGGGCTGCATTTCGATCAGCCGCTGATGGAGGCGATTGCCGCCAAGGGCGTCGAGACCGCGTTCGTCACGCTGCACGTCGGTGCGGGGACGTTCCAGCCGGTGCGCGTCGACAAGATCGAAGATCACCACATGCACAGTGAGTGGCTGGAAGTCGGCCAGGACGTGGTCGACGCCGTTGCCGCGTGCCGTGAGCGTGGCGGGCGGGTGATTGCCGTGGGCACCACCAGCGTGCGTTCGCTGGAAAGTGCCGCGCGCGATGGCGTGCTCAAGCCGTTCAGTGGCGACACCGACATCTTTATCTATCCGGGCCGGCCGTTCCATGTGGTCGACGCCCTGGTCACCAACTTCCATTTGCCGGAATCCACGCTGTTGATGCTGGTTTCGGCGTTCGCCGGTTATCCCGAAACCATGGCCGCCTATAAAGCCGCCGTCGACAACGGCTACCGCTTTTTCAGCTACGGTGATGCGATGTTCATCACCCGTAATCCCGCCCCGACTGCCCCTGAACACACAGGCCCAGAGGAAACAGAATGAGTCGCGAATGTCGCATGTCCTTTGAACTGCTTGCCACCGATGGCAAGGCTCGTCGTGGTCGGCTGACCTTCCCGCGTGGCACCGTCGAGACCCCGGCGTTCATGCCGGTGGGCACCTATGGCACGGTCAAGGGCATGTTGCCGCGTGACATCGTCGCCACTGGCGCGGAAATCATTCTGGGCAACACCTTCCACCTGTGGCTGCGTCCGGGCACCGAGGTGATCAAGGAGCACGGCGACCTGCACGACTTCATGCAGTGGAAAGGCCCGATCCTCACCGACTCCGGCGGCTTCCAGGTGTTCAGCCTGGGTGCAATGCGCAAGATCAAGGAGGAGGGCGTGACCTTCGCCTCCCCGGTCGACGGCTCGAAAGTGTTCATGGGCCCGGAAGAATCGATGCAGGTGCAGCGCGATCTCGGTTCCGACATCGTGATGATCTTCGACGAATGCACGCCGTACCCGGCTGACGAAGACGTCGCCCGCGTATCCATGGAGCTGTCGCTGCGTTGGGCCCAGCGCTCGAAAAACGCGCATGGCGACAACACCGCGGCGCTGTTCGGTATTGTTCAGGGCGGCATGCACCAGGATCTGCGCATGCGCTCGCTGGAAGGTCTGGACAAGATCGGCTTCGATGGCCTGGCCATTGGCGGTCTGTCGGTGGGCGAGCCGAAGCACGAGATGATCAAGGTGCTGGATTATCTGCCGGGCATGATGCCGGCTGACAAACCTCGTTACCTTATGGGCGTTGGCAAACCGGAAGATCTGGTTGAGGGTGTGCGCCGCGGTGTGGACATGTTCGATTGCGTGATGCCAACCCGTAATGCCCGCAATGGGCATCTGTTCATTGATACAGGCGTGCTGAAGATTCGTAACGCGTTCCATCGCCATGATGATTCGCCGCTGGATCCGACCTGCGATTGCTATACCTGCCAGAACTTCTCCCGCGCTTATCTGCATCACCTGGACAAGTGCGGCGAAATGCTCGGCAGCATGCTCAATACCATCCATAACTTGCGCCATTATCAGGTGCTGATGGCTGGTTTGCGCGAGGCTATTCAACAGGGTACATTGGCCGCCTTTGTCGATGCCTTCTACGCCAAACGCGGGCTCCCCGTTCCGCCTTTGGACTGAGTTTTCTGACCCCAAGATTCAACATTTGCAACTGGAGTGCTAAATGAGCTTTTTTATCTCTAACGCCATGGCTGACGCAGCTGCACCGGCTGCTGCAGGCCCAATGGGCGGCGGCTTCGAGTGGATTTTCCTGGTCGGCTTCCTGGTCATCTTCTACCTGATGATCTGGCGTCCACAGGCCAAGCGCGCCAAAGAGCAGAAGAACCTGCTGAGCAGCCTTGCGAAGGGTGACGAAGTGGTCACCACCGGCGGCATCGCCGGCAAGATCACCAAAGTGGCCGATGACTTCGTGGTTCTGGAAGTTTCCGACACCGTGGAAATGAAGTTCCAGAAGGGCGCCATCGCCGCCACGCTGCCAAAAGGCACGCTGAAAGCGATCTAAGGTTCCAACTTCTACTCAATCGACGGGGCGCGCAAGGCGCCCCGCGTTCATAACGGGCGGCGTGATGCTGAACAAATATCCTCTGTGGAAATACATTCTGATCCTGGCGGTGCTGGCGGTCGGTCTGATTTATTCCGCTCCCAATCTATACCCTGATGACCCGGCCATTCAGATCAGCGGCGCCAGCACGGCCCTGCAGGTCAATCAGGCCGATCTGGATCGCGTCAGCACCGCGCTGCGTGAGTCCGGGATCAACGTCAAGGCAGCCTCGCTGGCCGCCAACGGCAAGGGCGGTCTGATCCGTCTGACCAAGGCTGAAGACCAGCTGCCGGCCAAGGACGTTGTGCGCAAGGCATTGGGTGATGACTACGTCGTCGCACTGAACCTGGCACAGACCACCCCGCAATGGCTGCGCAACCTCGGCGCGCACCCGATGAAGCTGGGTCTGGACTTGTCCGGTGGTGTGCACTTCCTGCTGGAAGTGGACATGGACAAAGCCCTCGACGCCCGCCTGAAAGTCTACGAAGGCGACGTCAAGAGTCTGCTGCGCAAAGAGAAGCTGCGCTATCGCAGCCTGCCACAACTGGGCGGCGCCATTCAGTTGGGCTTCAGCGATGCTGACTCCCGCGAACAGGCCCGTGCGCTGATCCGCAAGAACTTCAACGATTTCGACATTGTTCCGGCCGACCTCAACGGTCAACCGGTGCTGCGTCTGGCGATGACCCCGGCCAAGCTGGCGGAAATCCGTGAATACTCCATCAAGCAGAACTTGACCACGGTACGTAACCGCGTCAACGAGCTGGGTGTTGCCGAACCGATCGTTCAGCGTCAGGGCGCCAACCGCATCGTGGTTGAGCTGCCGGGCGTGCAGGACACTGCCGAAGCCAAGCGTATTCTCGGCAAGACGGCCAACCTTGAGTTCCGTCTGGCTGCAGAGCCGGGGGCTTCGAAAGCCACTTCCGAAACCTTCGAGTTCCGTGAAGGCAAGCGTCCTCCTGCGCAGATCGAGCGTGGCCTGATCATCACCGGTGACCAGGTAACTGACGCCAAGGCTGGTTTCGGCGAGCACGGCACACCAGAAGTGAACATCCGTCTGGACGGTCACGGTGGTGAGCTGATGAGCCGCGCGACCCGTTCGAATGTCGGTCGCAGCATGGCGGTGATCTTCATCGAGCAGCGTCCGGTGACCACTTACACCAAGCAGGTTGTCGACGGCGTCGAGAAAGACGTGCCGGTGCAGACCTTCAAGGAAGAGAAGAAGATCATCAGCCTGGCGACCATTCAGTCGCCGCTGGGAGCGCAGTTCCGCATCACCGGCCTGAACGGCCAGGGTGAATCGTCCGAGCTGGCGCTGCTGCTGCGTGCCGGTGGTCTGGCCGCGCCGATGTACTTCGCTGAAGAGCGCACAATCGGTCCGAGCCTGGGTGCTGACAACATCACCAAAGGTATTGATGCATCGCTGTGGGGCATGCTGTTCGTCTCGCTGTTCATCATCGCCATCTACCGCTTCTTCGGTTTGATCGCCACGGTCGCGCTGGCGGTGAACATGGTGCTGCTGCTGGCGCTGATGTCGCTGCTGGGTGCAACGCTGACCCTGCCGGGTATCGCCGGTATCGTCCTGACCATGGGTATGGCGGTCGACGCCAACGTGCTGATCTTCTCGCGGATCCGTGAAGAGATCGCCGCCGGCATGACCGTGCAGCGTGCAATCAACGAAGGCTTCGGCCGGGCATTCACCGCGATTCTCGACGCCAACCTGACCACTCTGCTGGTCGGCGGCATCCTCTTCGCCATGGGCACCGGCCCGGTGAAGGGCTTCGCAGTGACCATGTCCCTCGGGATCTTTACCTCGATGTTCACGGCCATCATGGTGACCCGCGCAATGGTCAACCTGATCTTCGGCGGACGTGACTTCAAGAAGTTGTGGATTTAAGGGGCTGCCATGTTACGTACAATCAACTTCATGGGCGTTCGCAACTTCGCGTTCGGCGTCACAGTGTTTCTCACGTTGCTGGCTATTTTCAGCGTCGTCCACAAGGGCATGAACTGGGGCCTGGACTTCACCGGCGGTACGCTCATCGAGCTGACCTACGAGCGTCCGGCCGACGTCACCAAAGTGCGTGAAGAGCTGGTGACTTCCGGTTACCACGAAGCCATCGTGCAGAGCTTTGGTGCAACCACTGACCTGCTGGTGCGCATGCCGGGTGAAGACCCGCAGTTGGGTCACCAGGTGGCCGAGGCTTTGCAGAAAGTCGGCGGCGACAACCCGGCGACGGTCAAGCGTGTCGAGTTCGTCGGCCCGCAGGTCGGTGAAGAGCTGCGCGACCAGGGCGGCCTCGGCATGCTGCTGGCGCTCGGCGGCATCCTGATCTACCTGGCTTTCCGCTTTCAGTGGAAATTCGCGGTCGGCGCCATCGTTTCGCTGATTCACGACGTGATCGTGACTGTCGGTATCCTGTCGTTCTTCCAGATCACCTTCGACCTGACGGTGCTGGCGGCGGTACTGGCGATCATCGGTTACTCGCTGAACGACACCATCGTGGTGTTCGACCGGGTTCGTGAGAACTTCCGTGTGCTGCGCAAGGCTTCGCTGATCGAGAACATCAACATCTCGACCACTCAGACCCTGCTGCGGACTATGGCAACGTCGATCTCCACCTTGCTGGCGATCGCTGCGCTGCTGTTCTTCGGTGGCGACAACCTGTTCGGCTTCTCCATTGCCCTGTTCATCGGTGTTCTGGCGGGTACCTACTCGTCGATCTACATCGCGAACGTGGTGCTGATCTGGCTGAACCTGAGCACCGAGGATCTGATTCCTCCGGCCAACACCGAGAAGGAAGTCGACGACCGTCCATAACGGCCATCGTTTCTCCGGCTGTCAGCCCGAAAAAGGCGCGAGTTGAACTCGCGCCTTTTTTTATGCTCCAAGGCTGGGAGAAGCGCGGGCGCGTCCCGTATGTGATGGTCAGGAGGTTCATGTGAACAAGTCGTTGCTGGTTGGTGCGGTATTGGGTGCTGTCGGTGTGACTGCCGGGGGTGCTGTTGCCACCTACAGCCTGGTTAAAAGCGGCCCTGAGTATGCGCAAGTGCTGGCCGTTGAGCCGGTCAAAACACAGATCAAGACTCCACGTGAAGTGTGCAAGGATGTTGCTGTAACCCGCCAGGCGCCGGTCAAGGATCAACACCAGATCCTCGGTACCGCGATTGGTGCGGTAGCGGGTGGTTTGCTGGGTAACCAGATCGGCGGCGGTACCGGCAAGAAGATTGCCACGGTCGCTGGCGCGGTCGGTGGCGGTTATGCCGGTAACAAGGTGCAGGAAGGCATGCAGAACCGCGATACCTACACCACCACCCAGACTCGCTGTAACACCGTGAATGACATCAGCGACAAGGTTGTCGGTTACGACGTGCGTTATTCGCTGGATGGCAAGGAAGGCAAAGTGCGGATGGACCGTGATCCGGGCAACCAGATTCCGGTGGACAAGGAAGGTAAGTTGATTCTGTCGCAGAATCAGCCGGCTCAATAACCGTCTGATCGTTTAAAAAAGAGCACCCTGCGGGGTGCTTTTTTGTGCCTGCCATTCAAGCCTCACCACAAAGACCCTGTGGGAGCGGGCTTGCTCGCGAATGCGGTCTACCATCCAGAATTAATGTTGGCTGACGCGCCGCCTTCGCGAGTAAGCCCGCTCCCACAGTGGATTCGAGTGGAGGCTGAAATCGCAGGCATAAAAAAAGCACCCCGAAGGGTGCTTTTTGCTTTTCGCGGGAAGCTTAACGCTTCAGCGAAGCCGGCAGGTGCGGCTGGATCGCCGTCAGGACTGCCTTGAAGCATTTGGTGTTGCCGGCAACGATGTGGCCTTTCTCAAGGAAATCGTGACCGCCGGTGAAGTCGCTCACCAGGCCGCCAGCTTCTTGAATCAGCAGGGCGCCGGCAGCCATGTCCCACTCGGACAGGCCCGACTCCCAGAACGCGTCGAAACGACCGGCAGCCACGTAGGCCAGGTCCAGGCTGGCGGAGCCGGCGCGGCGGATGCCGGCAGTCTGGCCAACCAGGGCGCGGAACATGCCCAGGTAGTTGTCGAGGTTGTCCATCTGGTCGTCACGGAACGGGAAGCCAGTACCCAGCAGAGCGCCGTCGAGGCTGGTGCGACCGCTGACGCGCAGACGACGACCGTTCAGTTGAGCGCCGCGACCACGGCTGGCGGTGAATTCTTCCTGGCGAACCGGGTCCAGAACCACAGCGTGTTCCAGGCGACCACGGTATTTGCAGGCAATGCTGACGGCAAAGTGAGGAATGCCACGCAGGAAGTTGGTGGTGCCGTCCAGTGGATCGATGATCCACAGGTACTCTTCGCCTTCGATGCCGTTACCGACATGCATGCCGGTCTCTTCACCCTGGATCGAGTGATTCGGGTAAGCCTTGCGCAGAGCATCGATGATTTTCTGTTCGGCGGCGCGATCGACCTCGGATACATAATCCTTGGCGTCTTTTTCGTCGACCTTGATGGTATCCAGGCGCTCGATGGAGCGGAAGATCAGTTCACTGGCGCTGCGGGCGGCGCGCAGCGCGATATTCAGCATGGGCTGCATGGATGTGTCACCTAAGGTTGTTAAAGAAAGCCGCGCATTCTATCAGAACTTTTCTTCAGGTGAAGGTCGCTGTTCGCTTTCATAGCTTAACGGTAGGCTGTTCTGTAAGATTTGCACCCCTTTCCTGTGTCCGAGAGCGCCTCCCTTGCTGCAGAACATTCGTGTCGTCCTGGTCAATACCAGCCACCCCGGCAACATCGGCGGGGCCGCGCGCGCCATGAAAAACATGGGTCTGTCGCGGCTGGTGCTGGTCGAACCGCGGTTGTTTCCGCACCACGAAGCCGATGCGCGTGCTTCCGGTGCCGGTGACATTCTTGAAAACGCCCAAGTCGTCGCCACTCTGGAAGACGCTTTGGTCGGCTGCAATCTGGTGCTCGGCACCAGCGCCCGTGACCGGCGCATTCCCTGGCCGCTGCTCGAACCCCGCGAATGCGGGAGCAAAGTGGTCGAGGAAGCGGGGCAGGGCGCACAAATCGCGTTGGTGTTCGGTCGTGAAGACTCCGGCCTGACCAACGAGGAGCTGCAGCGATGTCACTTTCACGTGCACATCCCCTCCGATCCTGAGTTCAGCTCGTTGAACCTCGGGGCGGCGGTGCAGGTGTTGAGCTACGAAGTGCGCATGGCCTGGCTGGCCGCTCAAGGGCAGCCGACCAAGATCGAGAAAGAAGAAGTGGCCTCGGTGAAAAGCGCCGAACTCGCGACCATGGATGAGCTGGAGCGCTTTTACGAGCATCTGGAGCAGACGCTGGTTGCCATCGAATTCCTCGATCCGGAAAAGCCAAGGCACTTGATGGCGCGCCTGCGCCGATTGTACGGACGCAGCTCGGTCAGCCGGGCGGAAATGAATATTTTGCGTGGCATCCTCACGGAAACCCAAAAAGCGGCCCGTGGTGAGCTTCTTAAACGGAAGGACTGAATGATGTTTGAGCGTTTGCGTGAAGATATCCAGAGCGTATTCCATCGAGACCCGGCGGCGCGTAACGCTTTTGAAGTCCTGACCTGCTACCCCGGTATGCACGCGATCTGGATTCATCGGTTGGCCGGGATGCTGTGGCGCAACGAGCTGAAATGGCTGGCGCGGCTGGTGTCGAACTTCGGTCGTTGGTTGACCGGGATCGAAATTCATCCGGGTGCCAAAGTTGGTCGGCGCTTTTTCATTGACCACGGCATGGGCATCGTCATTGGTGAAACCGCCGAGATTGGCGATGACGTGACCATTTATCAGGGCGTGACCCTCGGCGGCACCAGTTGGAACAAGGGTAAGCGCCACCCGACGCTGGGTGATGGGGTTGTCGTGGGTGCTGGTGCCAAAGTGCTCGGTCCATTCACGGTGGGGGCTGGCGCGAAAGTCGGCTCCAATGCAGTGGTCACCAAGGAAGTGCCGCCGGGCGCCACAGTGGTGGGGATTCCGGGGCGGATCATCGTCAAAACCGATGAAGAGCAGGACGCCAAGCGCAAGGCGATGGCCGAGAAGATTGGTTTCGACGCCTATGGCGTCAGCGAAGACATGCCCGACCCGGTGGCTCGTGCCATCGGTCAGTTGCTCGATCACCTGCAAGCGGTGGACGGGCGGCTGGAGGGGATGTGCGGCGCGCTGAAGGATCTGGGCAGTAATTACTGTGCGAAAGATCTGCCTGAGCTGCGCGAAGAAGATTTCGCTTGCGTGAAGGGCAAGGATCAGAGCCAGGCCAGCTAAACCGGGGCGCCGCGTTTCGCGAGCAGGCTCGCTCCCACATTGGAATGCATCCCCTGTGGGAGCGGGCTTGCTCGCGAAGAACGATAACGCGGTACCGCTGGCTGTACGCCGCCAGCCTTTGCTATGATGCGCGCGCTCTTTTGCGGGTAAACCCGACTAAAGCACTAGGTCTTATAGTTGACTTAAATGCTCGGGAATTGCATACTCCCGCCCATTCCGAACTCCGTGGTAATTGTCCATGCGACTGACTACAAAAGGCCGATACGCCGTGACCGCCATGCTTGACCTGGCGTTGCACGCGCAGCACGGGCCGGTGTCCCTGGCCGATATCTCCGAGCGCCAAGGCATCTCCCTGTCCTATCTCGAACAGCTTTTCGCCAAGCTGCGCCGCAGTAACCTGGTTTCCAGTGTTCGCGGTCCAGGCGGTGGTTACCAGCTGTCGCGCGACATGCAGGGCATCCAGGTGGCTCAGGTGATCGATGCGGTCAACGAATCGGTCGATGCTACAAAGTGCCAGGGCCAGGGCGACTGCCATTCCGGCGACACCTGCCTGACTCATCACCTGTGGTGCGACCTGAGCCTGCAGATTCACGAATTTCTCAGCGGTATCAGCTTGGCCGACCTCGTAACTCGCCGTGAGGTGCAGGAAGTGGCCCAGCGTCAGGATCAGCGTCGTTGCAATGGCAAGGCGCCGCGCCTGGACAAGATTGAAGCGTCCGCCGTCGAATGACAGCCAAAGAGCTAGCGGCACGCCAGCCAGCCTGATTTAGGAGATAGTCCATGAAATTGCCGATTTACCTTGATTACTCTGCGACCACCCCGGTCGATCCGCGCGTTGCGCAAAAGATGAGTGAATGCCTGCTGGTCGACGGAAACTTCGGTAACCCGGCGTCCCGTTCCCACGTGTTCGGCTGGAAAGCTGAAGAGTCCGTCGAAAACGCCCGTCGTCAGGTGGCCGATCTGGTCAACGCAGACCCGCGTGAAATCGTCTGGACATCCGGTGCCACCGAATCCGACAACCTGGCGATCAAGGGTGCGGCGCATTTCTATGGCTCCAAAGGCAAGCACCTGATCACCAGCAAGATCGAACACAAAGCCGTTCTCGACACCATGCGCCAACTGGAGCGTGAAGGTTTCGAAGTGACCTACCTCGAGCCGACTGAAGACGGTCTGATCACCCCGGCGATGATCGAAGCGGCACTGCGCGAAGACACCATTCTGGTGTCGGTGATGCACGTGAACAACGAAATCGGCACCATCAACGACATCGCTGCCATCGGCGAACTGACCCGCTCCAAGGGCGTTCTGCTGCATGTTGACGCGGCTCAGTCCACTGGCAAGGTCGACATTGACCTGCAGAAGCTGAAAGTCGACATGATGTCGTTCTCCGCCCACAAAACCTACGGCCCTAAAGGCATCGGCGCGCTGTACGTCAGCCGCAAGCCGCGTGTGCGCATCGAAGCGACCATGCACGGCGGCGGTCACGAGCGCGGCATGCGTTCCGGCACGCTGGCGACCCACCAGATCGTCGGCATGGGCGAAGCGTTCCGTGTAGCCAAGGAAGACATGGCTGCCGAAAACGTGCGCATCAAAGCCCTGAGCGACCGCTTCTACAAGCAGGTCGAGCATCTGGAAGAGCTGTACGTCAACGGCAGCCTGACCGCCCGCGTTCCGCACAACCTGAACCTGAGCTTCAACTACGTTGAAGGCGAGTCGCTGATCATGGCGCTCAAGGATCTGGCGGTATCGTCCGGTTCGGCCTGCACCTCGGCATCCCTGGAACCTTCGTACGTTCTGCGCGCCCTCGGCCGCAACGACGAACTGGCACACAGCTCGATCCGTTTCACCTTCGGCCGTTTCACCACCGAAGAAGAAATCGACTACGCCGCGCAGAAAGTCTGCGAGGCCGTTACCAAGCTGCGCGCTCTGTCGCCGCTGTGGGACATGTACAAAGACGGTGTCGACATTTCGAAAATCGAGTGGGCGGCACACTGATTTCAAGTCGCCGCGAACCGGCCCTGCGACCCCAAGTTGCAGGGCTTAAAGAGCGACTCTCTGATGAGTGAGGATTAAGCACCATGGCTTACAGCGAAAAGGTCATCGACCACTACGAAAACCCGCGCAACGTCGGCAAGATGAACGCGGAAGACCCGGATGTCGGCACCGGCATGGTCGGCGCTCCGGCGTGCGGCGACGTGATGCGTCTGCAGATCAAGGTCAACGATCAGGGCGTTATCGAAGACGCCAAGTTCAAGACCTACGGCTGCGGTTCGGCAATCGCTTCCAGCTCCCTGGCCACCGAGTGGATGAAGGGCAAGACGCTGGACGAAGCCGAGACCATCAAGAACACTCAGCTGGCCGAAGAACTGGCTCTGCCGCCAGTGAAAATCCACTGCTCGGTACTCGCTGAAGACGCTATCAAAGCGGCTGTTCGCGACTACAAGCAGAAGAAAGGCTTGATCTAAGCATTGCGCGACGAGTAAGGAGTCAACGATGGCTATCAGCATGACAGAAGCGGCTGCTCGACACGTGCGACGCTCCCTCGACGGGCGCGGCAAAGGTGAAGGGATTCGTCTGGGTGTTCGCACCACGGGCTGTTCCGGCCTTGCCTACGTGCTGGAGTTTGTCGACGAGGTGGTTGCCGAGGATCAGGTGTTCGAAAGTCACGGCGAGAAAGTGATCATCGACCCGAAAAGCCTGGCTTACCTGGACGGCACCGAGCTCGATTTCGTCAAGGAAGGGTTGAATGAAGGCTTCAAGTTCAACAACCCCAACGTACGCGGTGAATGTGGCTGCGGCGAAAGCTTCAACATCTGAGGCTTGTCGTGGGTATTCCTTGTCATTTCGCTTTATTCGAGCTGCAACCGAGCTTTCGCCTGGATCTCGAGCAGTTGGCCACGCGCTACCGTGAGTTGGCGCGCGGTGTTCATCCTGACCGCTTTGCCGACGCTTCCGAGCGCGAGCAGCGCTCAGCGCTCGAGCAGTCTGCGCGGCTTAACGACGCGTATCAGACGCTCAAGAGTCCTGCCCAGCGTGCACGCTACCTGCTGACCATCAGCGGGCATGAAGTGCCGATGGAAGTCACGGTCCATGACCCCGAGTTTCTCTTGCAGCAGATGCAATGGCGCGAAGAGCTCGAAGACCTCCAGGACAGCGCCGATCTCGACGGTGTCGCGGTATTCAAGCGTCGCCTGAAGGTGGCTCAGGAACAGTTGAACGAAAGCTTCGCAGCCTGTTGGGATGATGCGGCGCAACGCGAACAGGCCGAACGCCTGATGCGGCGCATGCAGTTCCTCGACAAGCTCACCTACGAAGTGCGCCAGTTAGAAGAGCGCCTCGACGATTAACCCAGTGCCGCTCCGGTCGCACGCCTGATATACAGATAAGTCCTGATCACGATGGCCCTACTGCAGATCGCCGAACCCGGCCAAAGTCCTCAACCGCACCAGCGTCGTCTGGCTGTGGGGATCGACTTGGGCACTACCAATTCGCTGGTCGCTGCGTTGCGCAGTGGTCTTTCCGAGCCACTGGCCGACGCTGACGGGCAGGTCATCCTGCCGTCCGCCGTGCGTTATCACGCCGACCGCGTCGAGGTTGGCGAATCGGCCAAACTGGCCGCGTCCTCCGATCCCTTGAATACTGTGCTGTCGGTCAAGCGCCTGATGGGGCGTGGTTTGTCCGACGTCAAGCAATTGGGCGAGCAACTGCCATACCGCTTTGTCGGCGGCGAATCGCACATGCCGTTCATCGACACCGTACAAGGTCCGAAAAGCCCGGTCGAAGTCTCTGCCGATATCCTCAAGGTTTTGCGTCAGCGTGCTGAAGCGACCCTGGGTGGCGAACTGGTCGGTGCGGTGATCACCGTTCCGGCATATTTCGACGATGCTCAGCGCCAGGCCACCAAGGATGCGGCGAAACTCGCCGGTCTGAATGTGCTGCGTCTGCTCAACGAGCCGACCGCTGCCGCCGTGGCGTATGGCCTGGATCAACACGCCGAAGGCCTGGTCGCAATCTACGACTTGGGCGGCGGTACGTTCGATATTTCGATTCTGCGTCTGACTGGCGGCGTATTCGAAGTGCTCGCCACTGGCGGCGACAGCGCCTTGGGCGGCGATGACTTCGATCACGCGATTGCTGGCTGGATCATCGAGAACGCCGGCCTGTCTGCCGATCTCGACCCGGGCGCACAACGCAATCTGCTGCAAACCGCCTGTGCGGCCAAAGAAGCCCTGACCGATGCGGCCAGCGTTGAAGTCGCCTACGGTGACTGGAAAGCGCAGCTGACCCGCGAAGCCTTCGATGCGCTGATCGAGCCGATGGTTGCTCGCAGCCTGAAAGCCTGCCGCCGCGCTGTGCGTGATTCCGGTATTGAGCTGGAAGACGTGCATGCCGTGGTCATGGTCGGTGGTTCGACCCGTGTGCCGCGCGTTCGTGAAGCCGTCGCCGAAGCCTTCGGTCGTCAGCCATTGACGGAAATCGACCCGGATCAAGTGGTGGCCATCGGGGCCGCGATCCAGGCGGATACGCTGGCTGGCAACAAGCGCGATGGCGGCGAATTGCTGCTGCTCGACGTGATTCCACTGTCCCTTGGGCTGGAAACCATGGGCGGGCTGATGGAGAAGGTGATTCCGCGCAACACCACCATCCCGGTCGCCCGTGCGCAGGACTTCACTACTTATAAAGACGGCCAGTCGGCCATGGCGATCCATGTGCTGCAGGGTGAGCGCGAGCTGATCAGCGATTGCCGCTCCCTGGCGCGCTTCGAACTGCGCGGCATTCCAGCGATGGTGGCCGGTGCGGCGAAGATTCGCGTGACCTTCCAGGTCGATGCCGACGGCCTGCTCAGCGTGTCTGCCCGCGAACTGGGTTCGGGCGTCGAGGCGAGCATTCAGGTCAAACCGTCCTACGGTCTGACCGACGGTGAAATCGCCAAGATGCTCAAGGACTCGTTCCAGCACGCCAATGACGACAAGGTCGCCCGCGTCCTGCGCGAGCAGCAAGTCGATGCCCAACGCCTGATCGAAGCGGTGCAGGGTGCTCTGGAAGCCGATGGCGAGCGTTTGCTCGACGCCGAAGAGCGCATGGTCATCGAGCTGCAGATGCAGGAACTGGCCGAACTGATGAAAGGCACCGATGGTTATGCCATCGAGCAGCAGACCAAGCGTCTGTCGCAAGTGACCGATGCTTTTGCTGCCCGCCGCATGGATCTGACGGTGAAAGCCGCTCTGTCGGGGCGCAATCTGAATGAAATTGAGGATATCTGATGCCGCAGGTCATTTTTCTGCCCCACGAGAAGTTCTGCCCTGAAGGCATGGTCGTCGAGGCCGAACCCGGCACTTCGATTCTCGATCTGGCTCACGAACACCACATCGAGATGGAAAGCGCCTGCGGTGGCGTCTGCGCCTGCACCACTTGCCACTGCATCATCCGCGAGGGTTTCGACTCGCTGGAAGAGGCGGACGAGCTGGAAGAAGACTTCCTCGATCGCGCCTGGGGTCTGGAGGCGCAATCGCGTCTGGCCTGTCAGGCTATCGTTGGTGAAGAAGACATCACCGTCGAGATTCCGAAATATTCGCTTAACCATGCGGCCGAAGCGCCGCACTGACTGGTAAGACTGTCATGAGCTACGGTTGGAATGATGTTCAACGCATTGCAGAAGAATTGGCCGAAGCCAAGCCGGATGTAGATCCGCTTTCTGTCAATTTCGTCGACCTGCAGCGATGGATCATGGAATTGCCTGACTTCGACAACACCTCTGGCCGTGTCGGCGAGAAGGTGTTGGAAGCGGTTCAGGCACTCTGGATCGAAGAAGTCGACTGATCGTCCTCGCAGGTTAGGCAATACCCAAGAACCCGCGTATAATTCGCGGGTTTAATTTTTCGCAAATTACCGTTTCTGGAGTTACACCATGGCTGTTCAACGTACTTTCTCCATCATCAAGCCTGACGCTGTTAAAAAAGGCGCTGCCGGCGAAATCGTTACCCGTTTCGAAAAGGCTGGTCTGAAAGTGGTTGCTTCGAAAATGAAGCAGCTGTCCAAAGCCGAAGCTGAAGGCTTCTACGCTGAGCACAAAGAGCGCGGTTTCTTCGGCGACCTGGTTGCTTTCATGATCTCCGGTCCTGTTGTTGTTCAGGTTCTGGAAGGCGAAAACGCTATCGCTCTGAACCGTGAGCTGATGGGCGCTACCAACCCTAAAGAAGCTGCTGCTGGCACCATCCGTGCTGACTTCGCCGAGTCGATCGACGCCAACGCCGTTCACGGTTCGGACTCCGAAGCCGCTGCTGCTCGTGAAATCTCGTACTTCTTCGCAGCTACTGAAGTAACCACTCGCTAAGCATTGCTTAAAGAGTGAAGGTGAATCCATGACTACATCGACTGTTAAAACAAACCTGCTGGGTCTGACCCAGCCGGAAATGGAAAAATTCTTCGACTCAATCGGGGAGAAGCGTTTCCGTGCCGGTCAGGTAATGAAATGGATTCACCACTTTGGCGTCGATGATTTCGACGCCATGACGAACGTCAGCAAGGCCTTGCGCGACAAGCTCAAGGCTATTGCTGAGGTCCGTGGTCCCGAAGTGGTCAGCGAGGACATTTCCAGCGACGGCACCCGTAAGTGGGTGGTGCGCGTGGCGTCCGGCAGTTGTGTCGAGACCGTGTACATTCCCCAGGGCAAACGCGGCACTCTGTGCGTTTCGTCCCAGGCAGGCTGTGCCCTGGACTGCAGTTTCTGCTCCACCGGCAAGCAAGGCTTCAACAGCAACCTCACCGCCGCCGAAGTCATCGGTCAGGTGTGGATTGCCAACAAATCCTTCGGCAGTGTTCCCGCCACCATCGACCGCGCCATCACCAACGTGGTGATGATGGGCATGGGCGAACCGCTGCTGAACTTCGACAACGTCGTGGCCGCCATGCATCTGATGATGGATGACCTCGGTTACGGGATCTCCAAGCGCCGCGTGACCCTGTCCACTTCGGGCGTGGTGCCGATGATCGATGAGCTGGCCAAGCACATCGACGTCTCCCTGGCGTTGTCCCTGCACGCACCGAATGACGCATTGCGTAACCAATTGGTGCCGATCAACAAGAAATATCCGCTTAAGATGCTGCTCGAGTCGTGCCAGCGCTACATGTCCGCCCTGGGCGAGAAACGCGTGCTGACCATCGAGTACACCTTGCTCAAGGACGTCAACGACAAGCTTGAGCACGCCGTGGAAATGATCGAGCTGCTCAAAGACATTCCATGCAAGATCAACCTGATTCCGTTCAACCCGTTCCCGCATTCCGGTTACGAACGGCCGAGCAACAACGCCATTCGTCGGTTCCAGGATCAGTTGCATCAGGCCGGCTTTAACGTCACTGTCCGCACCACCCGTGGTGAAGACATCGACGCTGCGTGTGGTCAATTGGTAGGGCAGGTGCTGGATCGCACCCGTCGCAGTGAACGTTACATCGCCGTGCGCGAGTTGAGCGCCGACAGCGATCTGGCACAGAACGCCGCGAACACTAACTAAGAGAGGATCTCTATGTCCCTGCGCTTTGCGCTGCTGTTGCTGATGGCCAGCCTGTGTGCTGGTTGTGTCCTGTCGGGTGACTACAACCCGATGAAGACCAGCAAGGGCCGCGACGAAGCGCGTGCCGCCTACGTGCAGCTGGGACTGGGATACTTGCAGCAAGGGATGACCGAGCGCGCCAAGGTGCCGCTGAAGAAGGCGCTGGAGCTGGACGGCTCCGATCCTGATGCCAACGCTGCCCTCGGCCTGGTGTTCCAGGCCGAAATGGAGCCGAAGCTGGCCGACGAACATTTCCGCAAAGCCCTGTCCTCGCGTCCCACCGATGCACGAATCCTCAATAACTACGGCAGTTTTCTCTACGAAGAACAGCGTTACAAGGAAGCCTACGAGCGTTTTGAGCAGGCAGCCGCCGATACCCTGTATCCTGAGCGTTCGCGAGTCTTCGAGAACCTCGGCATGACCGCCTCGAAACTCGGTCAGCGGGATCTGGCACAGCAGCAACTGGAAAAAGCCCTGCGGCTGAACCGTCAACAACCGCGCGCTTTGCTGGAAATGGCTGAGTTGTCCTTCGAAGACAGGCATTATGTGCCCGCGCGTGACTATTACGACCGTTTCAGCCTGCTAACCGAGCAAAATGCACGTAGTCTATTGCTCGGCGTTCGGCTGGCAAAAGTGTTTGAAGATCGCGACAAGGCCGCCAGTTATGGCCTGCAATTAAAACGACTCTATCCCGGTACGCCGGAATATCAGCAATACCTGTCGGAGCAATGATGAAAGCGGCGCATCCCGAAGTTGTAGCAGCGACTCGCGTTAATCCCGGTGAGACTTTGCGCCAGGCCCGCGAAAGCAATGGCTGGTCGCTGGCCGAAGTGGCCCTCAAGCTCAACCTCACCGTGACTTCCCTGAGCAATCTTGAAGCTGGCGCTTTCGACAAGCTGCCGGGGCATACCTTCGCTCGCGGTTACATTCGCGCTTATGCCAAATTGCTCGGGATGGATCAGACTGTTCTGGTTCAGCAATTCGACCAGTCCACCGGCACCGACTCACAGGGCAGCAACGTGCATGCGCTGGGTCGTATCGAAGAGCCGGTGCGGGTTTCACACACTATTTTGCGTATTGTCAGCCTGCTGTTGCTGGTCGCGGTCATCGGCGGCGGTTTCGTCTGGTGGCAGGATCAGACCTCGCAGCGCAGCAAGGACGTGACCAGCCTGGCCCCGGAGCACGTTGAAGTCGAAGGCGCCGACGGCACCACACAGATTCACCCGATCGACGAGCCGGAAGACCAGGCCGTTGCCGAAGGTCAGGCCGAAGGCGCAACCGCGCTGGCCCTGCCGCAATCGGAAACCACCGCTGAATCGACCGGTGCCGAGCCGGTTGCTCCGGCAACCGCACCCGCCGCCCCGGCTGCAACCACGCCAGCCGCACCGGTTCATACACCGGCCCCGGCTGTGGCGGCTCCAGCGACTCCGGCACCGAATGCCCCGGCCACACCAGCGCCGACGGTCACCGCACCAGTGGTAGCGGCTACCCCTGCGCCGACCGCAGAAGCAGCTGTCCCAGCGGCTGGCGACGGCCAGGTGCAACTGCAGTTCACCGCCGATTGCTGGGCACAGGTCACCGATGGTCGCGGCAAAGTGCTGTTCAGCGGTCTGAAACATAAAGGCGACAGCGTTTCGGTTTCCGGCAAGCCGCCACTGGCGGTGCGTCTGGGTGTGGCTCGCGCCGCGCAGGTCAGCTACAACGGCCAACCGGTCGATATCGCTCCGTTCACCAGTGGCGAGACTGCTCGCCTGAAGTTGGGTCAATAAGTCATGCACGGCGAATCTCCAATCAAACGTCGCGTTTCGCGCAAGATCTGGGTCGGTAACGTACCTGTTGGCGGCGATGCGCCCATCGCTGTGCAGAGCATGACCAACAGCGACACCAATGATGTGGCTGCCACCGTCGCCCAGATCAATCGTCTGGAAGCGGCCGGCGTCGACATCGTCCGCGTTTCGGTACCGGACATGGACGCCGCCGAGGCGTTCGGCAGGATCAAGCAACTGGTCAAGGTGCCGCTGGTTGCCGACATCCACTTCGACTACAAGATCGCGCTGCGCGTCGCCGAACTGGGTGTGGATTGCCTGCGCATCAACCCGGGCAACATCGGTCGGGAAGACCGGGTGCGTGCCGTGGTCGATGCCGCCCGTGACCGCGGGATTCCGATTCGTATCGGCGTCAACGCCGGCTCGCTGGAAAAAGACCTGCAGAAGAAATACGGCGAACCGACCCCGGCTGCACTGGTCGAGTCCGCGCTGCGTCACGTCGAGCACCTGGAGCGCCTGAATTTCCAGGACTTCAAGGTCAGCGTGAAAGCCTCCGACGTGTTCATGGCCGTTGAAGCCTACCGTCTGCTGGCGAAAGAAATCGTCCAGCCGCTGCACCTGGGCATCACCGAAGCCGGTGGTTTGCGTTCGGGCACAGTGAAATCCGCCGTGGGCCTAGGTATGCTGCTCGCCGAGGGGATTGGCGATACTATCCGCATCTCGCTGGCGGCCGATCCGGTCGAGGAAGTGAAGGTCGGTTACGACATTCTCAAGTCTTTGCATCTGCGTTCCCGTGGCATCAACTTCATCGCCTGCCCGAGCTGCTCGCGGCAGAACTTCGATGTGGTCAAGACCATGAACGAGCTGGAAGGGCGCCTTGAAGACCTGCTGGTGCCGCTGGATGTCGCGGTGATCGGTTGCGTGGTCAACGGCCCCGGCGAAGCCAAGGAAGCCCATATCGGCTTGACCGGCGGCACGCCAAACCTGATTTACATCGACGGCAAGCCGTCGCAGAAACTGACGAATGACAATCTGGTGGATGAGCTGGAAAAGCTGATCCGCGAGAAAGCGGCCGAGAAGGTCGAAGCTGACGCAGCGGTCATCGCGCGCGGCTGAGCCTGACTGAAAGCCGAATGAATTTAAGGATTTAAAGTGAGCAAGTCTCTGCAAGCCATTCGTGGCATGAATGACATCCTGCCCGAACAGACCCCGCTGTGGCGTTATTTCGAGGGCACTGTCGCGCGTCTGCTGGATAACTACGGTTACAAGCAGATCCGCATGCCGATCGTCGAATTCACCGAGCTGTTCAAGCGCTCGATCGGTGAAGTGACCGACATCGTCGAAAAAGAGATGTACACCTTCGAAGACCGCAACGGCGACTCCCTGACCCTGCGTCCGGAAGGCACCGCGGCGTGCGTGCGTGCAG
Source organism: Pseudomonas sp. PS01299 (assembly GCF_029960145.1). NCBI lineage: Bacteria > Pseudomonadati > Pseudomonadota > Gammaproteobacteria > Pseudomonadales > Pseudomonadaceae > Pseudomonas > Pseudomonas sp. PS01299. The sequence goes on from NZ_JASCPO010000062.1 coordinate 27,291, forward strand.
TGCTCGAGCACGGCATCACCGGCGGTGGCCAGGTGCAGAAACTCTGGTACATCGGCCCGATGTTCCGCCACGAGCGTCCGCAGAAAGGCCGTTATCGCCAGTTCCACCAGATCGGTCTGGAGGTGTTCAACCTCGACGGTCCGGACATCGATGCCGAGCTGATCATCATGACCTGGCGCCTGTGGGGCGAGCTGGGCATCCGTGATGCGGTCAAGCTCGAACTCAACAGCCTGGGCACCAGCGAGTCCCGTGGTCGCTATCGTGAAGCGCTGGTCGAGTACCTCTCGGCGCACCACGACAAGCTCGACGAAGACAGCCAGCGTCGCCTGAAAACCAACCCGCTGCGCGTGCTCGACACCAAAAATGCCGACACTCAGGCGGTACTGGTCGATGCGCCGAAGATGGCCGACTACCTGGACGACGAATCCCGTGCGCACTTCGAAGGTCTGAAGGCGCGTCTGGACGCGGTCGGCATCCCGTACGTGCTCAACCCGAAACTGGTGCGCGGCCTCGATTACTACAGCAAAACCGTATTCGAATGGGTCACCGACAAGCTCGGCGCTCAGGGCACGGTCTGCGCGGGCGGTCGTTACGACGGTCTGGTCGAGCAGATGGGCGGCAAGCCGACTACAGGCGTGGGTTTCGCCATGGGCATCGAGCGTCTGGTGTTGATGCTCGAAACCCTGGAGCAGATCCCGGAAGAAATCTCCCGTCAGGTCGACGTTTACCTCTGCGCCTTTGGCGAGGAGGCCGAACTGGCCGGTCTGGCCCTGGCCGAGCGTGTGCGTGACCAGCTTCCAAACCTGCGTCTGCAAGTCAATGCCGGCGCCGGCAGCTTCAAAAGCCAGTTCAAGAAAGCCGACAAGAGCGGTGCGCTGTACGCACTGATCCTGGGTGACGACGAAATGGCCCAGCAAGTGGTAGGTTTCAAACCCCTGCGTGGCCAGGGCGAACAACAAAGCATTGCCTGGGATGCGCTTGCCGCTCACCTGGCCACCTGCGTCGTGCAGGGTTGAAGCTGTCTAAACAGCCGATTTAGCGATTAAGGAGTATTGGGGTGTCGAGTACCGAAGACGAACAGTTGGCGGATTTGAAGGACTGGTGGACACGCAACGGCAAACCTCTGGTCACTGGCGGCCTGTTGGCGCTGGTCATCGTGTTCGGCTGGCAGGCTTTTCACAAGTATCAGAGCAACCAGTCGCAAGGCGCCTCGGTGCTCTATCAGCAACTGCTGGAAACCACGCTGACCCCGGACGGCAAGCCTGACGCTGCCCGCGTTGCGGATCTGGCCGGCAAGCTCAACAGCGAATTCGGCGGCACCGCGTACGCGCAGTACGGCAGCCTGTTCGTGGCCAAAGTAGCGGTCGACAGCGGCAAGCTGGACGACGCTGCGACTGAACTCAAAGCCATCGTTGCCAAACCGGCCAACCCGGCGCTGGGCGAAATCGCCCGTCAGCGTCTGGCGCAGGTGCTGGGTGCGCAGAACAAGGCCGATGAAGCCCTGAAGCTGCTCGACGGCGATGCCGACAAGGCGTTCCTGGCCACTCGCGAAGAACTCAAGGGTGATCTGCTGGTTCAGCTGGGTCGTACCGACGAGGCGAACACCGCGTATCAAAAAGCCAAGGCGGCACTGTCGGATGAAGCGGCAGTCGGTGGCCTTCAAATCAAGCTCGACGACCTGGCCAAAGGGGATGCGTGACGTGATCCGTTGGAAGCATGCAGCATTGCTGGCTCTGGCCATTCTGGCCGCGGGTTGCAGCAGCAACAGCAAAAAAGAACTGCCACCGGCCGAGCTGACCGACTTCAAAGAAGAAGTGGTTCTGCAAAAGCAGTGGAGCCGTTCGATCGGTGACGGTCAGGGCGAAACCTACAACATGCTGGTGCCGGCGATCGATGGTGACACCATTTACGCCGCCGACGTGACCGGCGTGCTGATGGCCATGGATCGCAGCAATGGCGACGTGAAGTGGAAAAAAGATCTTGAACTGCCTGTCTCCGGCGCCGTTGGCGTGGGTTACGGTCTGGTCACGATCGGTACCCTCAAGGGTGAAATCGTTGCGCTCGACGCCATCAACGGCGAAGAGAAGTGGCGCGCCCGGGTATCCAGCGAAGTCCTCGCGCCACCGGCCAACAACGGTGACGTCGTAGTGGTACAGACTCAGGACGATCGTCTGATCGGTCTGGACGCTGCTACCGGCGACCGTCGCTGGACCTACGACAGCACCCCTGCGGTACTGACCCTGCGCGGCACCAGCGCCCCCGTCGTGACCAACCGCCTCGCGGTGGCTGGCCTGTCGACCGGTAAAGTGGTCGCCCTGGACATTTCCAACGGCGTGCCGGTCTGGGAACAACGGGTCGCGATTCCAACCGGTCGTTCGGAACTGGAGCGCGTGGTCGACATCGATGGCGGTCTGCTGCTGTCCGGCGAAACGCTGTACGTAGCCAGCTATCAGGGTCGCGTTGCGGCACTCGATCTGCAAAGCGGTCGCCAATTGTGGCAGCGCGATGCATCGAGCTATGCCGGTGTCGCCCAGGGTTTCGGCAACGTCTACGTGAGCCTGTCTTCGGGCACCGTTGAAGGCGTTGACGAGCGTTCGACCACTGCACTGTGGAGCAACGACTCGCTGGCTCGCCGCCAACTGTCGGCTCCGGAAGTGTTCTCCAGCTACGTAGCCGTCGGTGACCTGGAAGGTTACCTGCACCTGTTGAGCCAGGTGGACGGTCGTTTTGTGGGTCGTGAGCGTATCGACAGTGACGGCCTGCGTGCCCGTCCGCTGGTGGTGGGCAACACGATCTATGTGTATGGCAACAGCGGCAAACTGGAAGCCCTGACCATCAAGTAACAACTATGCTTGGGGTTAACGCCCCAGGCAGCTTCATTTGTGGGAGCGGGCTTGCTCGCGAAGGGCGTCAACGAAGACGCGTACAGCCTGATTAAACGCGGTGCTGCTACGGTCTTTAGCGAGCA